>CAZIAU010000008.1:0-18065 GCA_964536755.1 uncultured Bacteroides sp.
GAAGGATATCCCATATCCGGCCGTGATATTTCAAGCCGGGTGAGTCAGAAGATCGGACGGGTCCCTGAAGCCCGCAAATTTACTGTTGGTGAACGCAATCGATGGGGTGCACCGGTTTCGGTGGGCCTGATGTCCAAGAACCTGGAGGAGCTTAACGAAGCCAAAGAATTTATGCTCGCACGACTGAATGAAATGACCCAGCTGAAAGATGTGAATGAAAACATAGCCCTTGGTAAACAGGAAATCAGGCTGGACCTTAAGCCGAAAGCATATTTCCTCGGCCTGGACGAGAATACCATAGCACGGCAGGTAAGACAGGGTTTTTACGGTGCACAGGCACAGCGGCTCCAGGTGGGAAGGGACGAGCTCCGGGTCTGGGTGCGATACCCCAAAACGGACCGGCTTACCCTGGGCCAGATGGAAAACATGAAAATGAAAACTTCATCAGGAGAATATCCGCTTTCGGAGCTTGCCGACTATCATATGGAGCGGGGCCCTGTGGCCATTAACCGTTTTAATGGTTCCAGGGAGATCCGGGTAGAAGCTGAAACTGTAGATCCTCTGGCTTCGGTGCCCGAGATCCTGGACCAGATTGAACAGGAGATTATGCCTGAATTGAAGGCGAAGTTCACGGGGATCCGTTATATTTACCAGGGTCAGCAGCGCTACAGCAGGGAAGCCCTGGGCCAGGCGGGAAAATATTACCTGCTCGCCTTTATAATTATTTTTATGATCCTGGTGTTTCACTTTAAAAGTGTCCCCAAAGCTGTTATTATAATAATGATGATCCCTGTTTCACTTTTGGGGGTTGCCTGGGGGCACGGACTTCATGGCCAGCCGCTGTCTATAATGAGTCTTTGGGGTGCCGTGGCTCTGACCGGGGTGGTTATCAATGATGCCATTGTGTTCTATGCCAAATTCGACGGACTGTTAATTGATGGCAGAACCGTTCCGGAAGCAGTTAAAGAGGCTGGCAAGGTCAGGTTAAGACCCATAATCCTTACGTCACTTACAACCTCCATAGGACTCTTTCCCATGCTCTTTCAGAAAAGTGTGCAGGCCCAGTTCCTGATCCCCATGGCTATCAGTCTGGCCTACGGAGTTTTCATTGGCACTATTTTTATTCTCATTTTCTTTCCGGTATTGATCATGCTGCTGAACGATGCCAGGGTTTATGTACGCTATTTATGGACCGGCGTAAAACCCACAAGGGAAGAGGTGGAAACAGCAATCATCCAGCATGAAAGGCGCCTAAAATTCGAACGGAACAGAGAGAAAAAGAACCGTGATGAATAAATTCAACCTAATATCAGCATTTGCCCTTCTGGTTTCTTCTGTGGTATGCGGCCAGGGAAATCAGCTGACCCTTTATTCTGCAATTGAGAAAGCCCTGCAGAATAATTATGGAGTGATCATCTCAAGAGCTGACCGTGAAATTGCTGATATTAATAATGACTGGGGCAATGCCGGAAGGTATCCGACCATTGGTTTTGATGCTTCTGATAATAACAGCTATGGCCTGACCAACAATACGTATACCAACAGGCTTTCCGCGGGATTGGACCTGAACTGGAACATTTTTAACGGATTCAGTGTCAGTATCACCAAATCAAAGCTGGAGAATCTTGAAGAAATCTCCTCGGGCAGATTGATGGTCATGATTGAAAATACAGTTGAAGATATAATCCTGACTTACTACAACGTATTGTTGCAAAAGGAAAGGCTTGACGTGTTGAAAAAGGTAATGGAACTTTCCAGCGACCGCTACCAGTACGAAATGCAACGTCAGTCCCTGGGCGGTTCCGTTACTTACAATGTGCTCCAGGCAAAGAATGTGTATCTCACAGACAAGGCTAATTTCATGAGTCAGGAAGTGCTGGTCAGGAATGCCATCAGAAATCTTAACTACATTATGGGTGAATATGCGGTTAATACCTGGGATTTCGTGGAGTCATTTGAACCGAAAACAACCAGTTATAATCTTCAGGATCTTCTTTCAAAAATGCGATCCAGCAACCAGACTCTGAAAAACCAGTATACCAACCTGCTGCTTCAACAAAATGAAACCGCCCTTAAAGAATCCTCGTACTTCCCCAGCCTGTCACTGGGGGCGGGTATGGACTTCAACCAGACCTGGTCAGGGGTTTCCGGAGCAGATGTTGCTGGTAACCAGTCAGCAAGTCCATACGGGAATCTTCGCCTTTCCTATGATATCTATACAGCAGGCGTGAGAAAGAGGGCCCTGCAGGTTGCTAGAATCAATGAAGAAGTGGCACAGGTTGAGATCGATCAGATGGAACATGCACTGACCAATGAATTATTAAATCTGTTCGATTACTACGAGGTAAGAGTTGAACTGCTTAATGTTGCCCGGGAAAACATGGAAGCAGCCGAACTGAATCTTTCCATCTCTGAAGAGAAATACAGGTCAGGTGTGATAAACTCATTCAATTACAGGGATGTACAGCTGATCTATCTGAATGCGGCCCTGGGACGTTTGCAGGCCATCTATAACCTGATCGATTCCAATACTCAACTTACCAGGATTACCGGAGGATTCCTTGGTATCGAAGAACAATAGTACACAAAAAACTGTGCGCATTCGAACAGACCTTGTCCGGATCAGGGCATTCCTTTAATTCGCGGATCAAGATACCATTAATGTAAGTGGCTGTCTTTGTGTCTTTTTGCAATATTGGTAAGGCTTTTGCGGGAAGGAATTTCAGATATTAAAACAGCCCTGTTCCATGTTCCGCCATTTTATAACCATTGCCACCAGGAATATCCTGAAGCATTTCAACTATTCACTATTGAATATTATGGGTCTTGCCATTGGCATAGCCAGTTTTCTGTTTGTCCTGATCTATGTCTCCGATGAACTAAAGTATGACAGGTTCCATGAAGGGCACGAACGGATTTACCGGATGAACCGGCTCTATAATTCAAATGATATAAATGAAGACGCTGCCACCTGCTCTTTCCCCTTTGGGCCAGCCCTGGCAGAGGATTACCCGGATATGGTCGAATCTGTGGTCCGTTTTTTTGATTTCCAGGTTTCAGAGCTTCTGTTCGAATATGAAAAAGATAGTGTAAATGTTCTTAAATTCAACGAAGAGTGGTTCTACCTGGCCGATTCCAACGTATTTGACGTATTCTCATTCCCGTTTATCGAAGGTGATCCCAACACAGCACTTGATAACCCAAATTCAGTTGTCCTTACCGAATCAACTGCAAAAAGGTACTTTGGTGATGAACCGGCAATTGGAAAAGTATTGAGAGTTGAGGAACAGGGGCAAGTCGAGGTTACCGGGGTCATGAAAGACCTGCCGGCCCAGTCACATTTCACAATTGATATCCTGGGATCCCTCTCTACTTTCCGGGAAATAACAGGGGGAAGGCTGCCTCAATCCTGGATCTGGAATCCGTGCTGGACCTATGTTGTCCTTCGGGACAATATAAAACCCGAACAACTTGAAGCCAGAATGCCAGACTTCTACCTGGCCCACTATCCTGAATTCCAGGATCAGGACATAACATTATACCTTCAGCCGCTGACCGACATACACCTTAAATCCCACCACGAATATGAGATGCATCCCAACGGGAAAATGTCCTATGTACGAATACTGGGAGGGATCGGACTGTTTGTTCTGATCCTGGCCTGTATCAATTTTATGAACCTGGCTACAGCAAGTTCAGCTGGAAGAGGAAGGGAGATCGGCATGAAAAAAGTAATTGGAGCCAGGAAAAAGCAACTCATTATTCAGTTCCTGGGAGAAGCTGTCGCCCTTTCATTTGCTGCCATGCTTATTGCGGTGGTTTTGCTGGAAGTTCTCCTGCCATTATTCAATAATTTTGCAGGAAAAGATATCTCCAGGGGAATCATTATGAAACCCTGGAGCATCCTTGGAGGAATTGCGCTTTTGCTGATTGTTGGATTGATTTCCGGATCATATCCGGCCCTGTTCCTCTCGAACCTGGATACCAGCCACCTTAAGGACAGTCTCTCCACCAGAGGAGGAAGAGGGATTGTAAGAAAGGCCCTGGTGGTGGTACAGTTCTTAATTTCCATTGCGTTGATCATCGGTACCATCAGTGCATATTCACAGCTTAACTATCTGAGGAAAGCCGACCTGGGATTTAAGCGTGACCAGGTGGTGCTTCTGCCCACAAAATTTAACCTGGCTCTGCAGTTCGATGCATTTTCTGAAGAACTTAAAAAACATCCTGATATCAACCATGTCACGGGTATGGAAGATATCATCGGGGTGAATCATAATACACGGCCCTTTGTTATTGAAGGCATGTTTGATGACCAGGCATTTTATTACCCCGCTTTTGTTGTCAGGTATGAATTCCTTGAAACATTTGATATTGATATTGTGGAGGGCCGGGGATTTTCCAGGGATTTTCCGGCAGACACTTCAGAGGCAATTATGATTAATGAAAGCATGGTAAAACACCTGGGGTGGACTAATGAAGAAGCTATCGGTAGGGCCATTCGTTCTGATGGAAATGAAAGGATAATCGGCGTATTCAGTGACTTTAATGCACTCTCTCTTCATAAGCCGGTGAGCAATTTCGTCCTTGACCTGATGGCAAATCCCCAAGGTGCGGCAGGACTGACGCGATACATGGCTGTGCAGGTCAATACTGACAATTACAAAAGTGTTTTGAACTATATTCAGAATGTCTGGGAGGAGTTTGCCCCGACCCGTCCTTTTGAATACTCCTTCCTGGATGAAGAGCTGAATGCGCTCTATAAGGATGAAAGCAAGTTCAGTAAACTATCTATCATACTTACCATACTGGCAATTATGATAGCATGTCTCGGACTTATCGGCCTGACATCTTTCCTCGTGGAGCGGAAAACCAAGGAAATAAGTGTCCGGAGGGTTCATGGTGCTTCGGTTACAGATGTGAACTCCATGTTATCCAGGGAATTCCTCTGGTTAATCCTGATCGCCAATTTGATTAGCTGGCCCCTGGCATATTTTGGCATTCAGTACTGGCTGGAAGGTTTTAGCCGCCACATTAATGTGCAATGGTTTGTTTTTCTGCTTTCTGCAGTTATCACACTGTTGCTGACATTTACCATAACTACTATCCATGCGTACAGGGCTTCCCTTATGAATCCTGCCAATACCCTAAAATATGAGTAGTTCTTGACTTGGGTGATTTAGTGTTATAACTTGCATAATCTCTAACTCCCAAATCAAGGATCATGTTTGAAATCAAACGTTTTCTGTATCCTCTAATATTCTTATGTGTAATTTTTTTTAGCGGATGCAATTCAGCACCTTTCAACAATATCGAAGAGATCCATATTAAAGGTGTTACCTGGGCATGCAATATATCTGCCTCCTACGCTGTCTTTGGTTCTGCTACGATTTCCGAAGATCGGCCTGAAGTAACTATAACAGCCTGTGAAGGTGATCTGCTATATATGCTTTCCGGCGATTCGGAGTTCTATTACCGCTACAACAAAGAAGATGGGCAAAACCTGGTGGTAACATACGATACCTCCGTAACTACATCGGTCTATTTGAATGGACAGTTAAGTTCTTTTGTGCTAAACAATCAACAACCCGTGCTGGAATTATTTACTGAATTTTCTGATCAAAGTGTAAAACACCTTTCAACACTTCTGATCCGGGATGAACTCTCAGATAATCATCTGGAAGCCATTCGCAAATATGAGCCATCTCTCTGCGGGACCGGGCTGATACTGGAGTACGAGGTGAAGTCCGAACAACTGAACAATCTGGTTTCGATATGCCGGCCATCATGGATTGTCATAAACGGGAAATCTCAATTACCTGATCCTGAAAACGGGAAATTCCTTTCTGATCTGGAATTACTATGGATCGATGGAGATTTCATTCCCGCCTCAAAACTCCTGGATTATTGTTCAAACCTTGAATCTTTGATCATCACCGATTGGGATAGTGTGAATAAAGAGTTGATACCCTTAAAGAATTTGAAAAGGCTTTACTCTTTAACCATCGCCGAATCTGGTCTGAGAGATCTGTCGGGTATTGAATTTCCACCTTCACTCAGACGCCTGCAGCTGGTAATGTGTGATACCCTTTGCGATATCGGCGGACTTTCTTCTGACATAAAGCTAAACAGCCTGATACTTTCCGGATGCGATGATATTGAAAATCCTGAGGTTATCAAAGAAGTAAAGGATCTTCAATGGCTTTCGTTCCCCTCAAATATTAATCAGTCCGTATTCAATAACATCCTGGATAACCAGCCATCCCTTGAGGAAGTTGATATACTGGGATGTTCCCATATCAATGACCTGTCTCACCTTGAAAATCATACCAATCTGAAATATCTTATGCTTGATGTTGAAGAAGGAGTTTTATCAGATCTTGAGAAACTGAACCATCTGAAGCTAATTGTTCTGAGTTCGGAAATTTTCGATAAATATCCCGAATCAGTAACGAAACTTCGTACAGCTCTTCCGGACACGAACATTATCCCCGGGAGCGGAATTTGTCTCGGATCGGGTTGGATACTTTTGATACTGCCGGTGATACTGCTTTCATATATTCTTTTCCGTAAGGAACAAAACACTCACATTTCTGAAAACTAAGGCAACTTTAACATCGCGTATCGGGCAACAGATGAAACGCATCTGTATCGTCTCCCTTGTGGTCGCAGGTGTTTTATTGTTTGCCGTTTTTATCCATAGTCCGCAACCTTTTAAACTATTAGCATTCACCTTTCTGGCCGGATCAGGATTCATGATTGGCTATTCAGTCCGACAGGGTCCAATTCTCCCAGCACTTGGTTTGTCCGGAATAACCCGGAAATCCATTTTGTTCTGCCTTCCGGCCCTGGTGATCGGTTCGGGCCTGGCAATATTAACCCGGTATACCTTTGATCTGTCAGCACTGCCTGTATCATTAAAATCCTTCGTCCTTACAGCCCCTCTGGTCGGAGCCACCGAAGAACTGATATTCCGCGGGTATATCCAGGGATATCTGCAATCCATCGGTCATCTCTTTTCCATAACATATGCCTCAACGGTCCATACCTGTTATAAGCTACTTGTCATTCTTTCACTTGCCGTGCCATTACAATTTGATTTCTTTTTTCTGATACTCTGGACATTTCTCGGTGGAATAGTATTTGGTGTTTTGAAAGATCTTTCAAAAAGCAGTCTTCCACCGATGATTGCGCATGCAGCTTTCGATATTGTACTATACGGAGGATTGTCTGTTGCACCCGTCTGGGTATGGAGTTAATCACTTATATTTGCCTTCATGAAGAATAATATCTTAACCATAGCTGTTGTATTGCTGATAACTTTAATTAGTTGTACCCCACGGAGTGAAAAAATAATTATTACTGTTAATGGTCCCATTGCAAGTTCAGAAATGGGGACCACCCTTGTTCATGAACATTTACTGGTTGATTTTATCGGAGCAGATAGTACGGGATATGGTCGCTGGAACAGAGAAGAAGTAGTGGAAAGAGTTTCTCCGTTCCTTTCCGAGCTCAGGGATTTAAATGTACATACACTCATTGAATGTACTCCGGCCTATGTGGGAAGGGATCCACTTTTACTGAAACTTCTTTCTGCAGAAACCGGAATTAACCTGGTTACCAATACAGGATACTACGGGGCACAGGACAATAAATTTATCCCCGCTGATTTTTATAAAATGACTGCCCGGCAGCTGGCACAATTATGGATCGGAGAATTTAATAACGGCATTGAGGAGAGCGGAATTAAACCCGGATTTATAAAAATCGCCGTTAGTCCCGATGATACCCTGTCGCCCGAACATGTTAAAATCGTTACCGCAGCAGCTCTCACACATAACGAAACGGGGCTTGTCATTGCTTCTCATACGGGACCTGATCAGCCCGCATTCGAACAGATAGAATTATTAAAATCCTACGGGGTAAGCCCTTCAAGCTTTATCTGGGTACATGCACAACGCGGTACGTTGGAAGGAAATCTGAGAGCTGCCCGGGAAGGTGCCTGGATTTCGCTGGATAATGTGAACGGATCGAAGGAAGGAGGACCCGATGAAACGTTCAGCATCGCCTGGTATACCAACAGGATTGTGTCCATCCGGGATGCGGGATTTCTGAACCGTCTGCTGATCTCCCACGATGCCGGCTGGTATTCTCCCGGAGAGGAAAATGGAGGAGATTTCAGAGGCTTTACTGCACTTTTTACATTACTGGTGCCTGCCCTTAAAGAGAAAAGTTTTACCGATAAGGAAATTGAACAGCTGCTTATCCTCAATCCGGCTGAGGCTTACTCTATTGAGGGTTATCTCTGATCAGGATCAGGTAAGAAAGGTTTAAGTCGGGATCATATATATTTCCTAAATTCGTTAAGAATATTAAATAAACGAATATCATGAAGACTATTCTCAGATATGGTGCTGTCTTGATAACGTCATTTTGCGTTAGCATGACAGGATCAGTACTTCTCCAAGCACAATATAAAATGCCGGCAGAAATGGATTCCTCCTCCATTGAATCACAACTTAATTACATCAGGGAAAAAACCAGGATTTATAATGACTACCGTGCAATCAGAGAC
Organism: uncultured Bacteroides sp.; assembly: GCA_964536755.1. Classification (GTDB taxonomy): domain Bacteria; phylum Bacteroidota; class Bacteroidia; order Bacteroidales. The sequence goes on from CAZIAU010000008.1 coordinate 8,576, forward strand.
GATATATTTCTGAAAATGAGAAGGAATGTGCTGGATTCCCTCAATGAAGTGAAGCTTGAGGGTGCCCGGTTAAATAGTGAACTCAGTGATCGTGAGTTTCAAATTGAAACCCTCAATTCTGAACTGGAAAGAGTGAAAAACGAAAAGGACAAGGCTATCAGGACAAAAGATGCTCTCTCTTTTCTGGGTATACAAATGAATAAAGCACTGTACAATACAATAATGTGGGTCATTGTCCTTGCACTGGCTGCATGTGCCATAATCCTTTTTCTCCTATTCAAACGTACCCACGCAGTTACCAATCAAACCAGGAAAGAACTTGAAAACATACAGGAAGAATACGAATCCTACCGGAAAAGTTCAAGGGAAAAATATGAAAAGCTTGTGGTCAATCATCATAATGAAATAATGAAATTAAAACGAAGTTAATTCCAACTATGAAAGAACAGATCGGATTTATTGGATTGGGCGTAATGGGAAAACCAATGGCCCTTAACCTTATCAAGGCAGGTTATTCATTAATGGTGCATGATATCTCTCCTGGCCCGGTCAGGGACCTCATTAACGCAGGTGCGAAACAGGGAACGTCTCCTGCATTTATAGGTGAAAATTGTGACGTGATCATAACCATGCTGCCCGATTCCCCCCAGGTTGAAGAGGTCATTGCCGGAAAGAGTGGAGTGCTGGAGAGTATCCAGCCCGGTAAAATTATTATTGATACAAGTTCAATTGCCCCTCTCATGGCAGTAAGGTTGTCAAAGGCGGCTTCAGAAAAAGGAGTTAGAATGCTTGATGCACCGGTAAGCGGGGGCGAACCTAAAGCCATTGACGGAACCCTTTCAATCATGGTTGGCGGTGAAGAAGATACCTTTAATAAGGTAAAGGATATCCTTCTTTGCATGGGTGCATCTGCATTGTTAATAGGGGGTATCGGTAGCGGTAATATCACAAAACTGGCCAACCAGATCATGGTGGCCCTGCACCTGGCTGCCATGTCAGAAGCCATGGTGTTTGCTGAAAAAGCCGGGGTCGACACTGAAAAAGTATTCCAGGCTATCAGAGGGGGACTTGCCGGAAGCACTGTCCTTGATGCCAAGATGCCATTGATACTTGAGCGGAATTTTAAACCCGGCGGACCCATCAGGATGCATACTAAAGACCTTATTAATGTGCGTGATACAGCCCTGGAGATTGACGCACCAATTCCTCTGACGGTCCAGGTAATGGAATTTATGAAAGCCCTGAAAGCAGACGGAAAGTCAGAAGATGATCACGGCGGGCTCATCCAGTACCATGAAAAGCTGGCCGGAGTGACAGTGAAAAGGAAATAGTCATGTATAGAGTGCTACTTCATTCTTCTTCTGGTTGGCACTCATAATATAATCAACTGTTCCATCCGAAAAAACCTGGGTTTGTGTCGGTCCCGCTTCTTCTTCTATAACAGTCCTGTTTACAATACCTTTATCAAGATTATCTATAGTAAATGTTTCAAGAGCCAACGAGTCGCTCCGGTTACCTGCCACTATTAAAGGATTACCTTTGAAAACTCCACTGCTCAATCCATGTCCGAAAGAAAGAGAGTCGCTGTATTTTAATACCCACCCGTTTATGGTTTTCTTGTAGATATTGAGGGAGGTGCCGTGAAAGGGTTCGATGGTCACTAACTCCATGTTACCATCTTTATCCAGATCGATGAAGGTCATTTCACTGACTTCCCTTTCAAAAACCGGTGTCAGTATCCAGTTGTTTTCAGGAGTTGGGGTTATTGAAAAGATCCCTTCCTCACCGGAAACAAATAGTTTTTCTTTCCCATATATGATAGCTTTGGTCATGCCATGATTTCGTGTGATACCCCTTTGGATCACCAGAGATTCCCATGGTGTTTCCTGTCCATCCACCGGTATCATATGTATCTCACCCGCACGGGACCAGTCAGCCGGATTATCTTTGAATCTGCTTACTGTGGCAACTACCAGGAAGTTCTGATTATTATGGCTGACGAACTCACAACGGTGCGCAAAAGGCAGGTCCATTGCCTTGGAGGTCTTCCATTTATCATTTATCTTTTCATGCAGAAAAAGCCCGGCCTCCCCTCCTATAAATGGTGGAAAAAGCCCCATTATGGTAACATATCTCTGTGATTGACCGGGTACGGGGATAAAGCTCATTAGCCCACCCGGACAATCACTAACACGATCAGTCTTATTATCCGCCAGGTCGTACAGGAACACATCAGGTTCTGTTTCTGATCCGGCACCAACAAAAATGCCTTTTTCAGTCCTGAAAGCATTGGCAGTATAGACATTCTTAATGTTCAGTATACGGTGTTTATTTAACATCAACATGCAATTTTTATATAAATGTACCAATAAAGTCCCTGAATACATCCGATAGTTCAACCGGATCGTCATAATAGTGCATGCGGACCCCTTCGCTGCCGGCAACCATTGCTGACAACGGATTGGTTGAATTCTTGCTATTGAGGCAAAGGACCGGTTTCCCCATTTCAATGGCCCTTCCGATCTCATATCCAACACCCAGGCTGGCTACAGTTACTTCGGCCACCAGCAGATCAAATTACTGCAATTCGCAACTTTTATGAAATACGTTGTCTTTAAAATTATATAAATTAGTGTTCGAATTCCCATTTTTAAGAATAGTATCATGAAAAAAGATGTTCAAAAAAGTGCTCCCGCCAGTGCAATCTACGGGGTGGGTATCATTGGTGCTGCTGTATATTACATTTCTGTCGCAACAGGATTCTGGGTTGGTGTACTCGGTGTTTTAAAAGCACTGGTATGGCCCGCCTTCCTGGTTTACGAAGCATTGAAGGCCCTGGGAGCATAGTTCAAGCCGGATCAATTACAGTTGAGTGCTTGCATTACAGTTGAGTGCTCCGGTTTCATTCCTTTGTTAAATAAATTGTTAATTAACAAATTTTTGGCAGTTTATTTCAAAGGTGGCCGTAATTTGATTAAGCTTACCGCTGAAACATTACTTTTCCAATATTTATCTGATGAATAATTAAATATGGAGGATAATACAATGGATAAGTATTTAATTGAGGTACCCCATGAAGGTGACAGGGCTTCATGTGTTCGTGCCGTACAGGTATTCCTTACTTCCGGATCCCATTTTGTAACCAATGCCGAATGGGGTTGTATGGATGGAGACCACAAAGCATGGCTGATAGTTGAAACAGATACCAGGGAGGCAGCCATGCGGATATTGCCTGCTGCTTACCGGCAGAATGCAAAAATTACCAGAATTAACAAATTTACCCGGAAGGATATGGAAGAAGTCATGCTGGATCATCATGCGGCCTAGCTATTTGTATTGGTCAGGACAGATGCAGTTATCCTTTAACAACACTGAACTTAGCCATAAAACCCGGATCAATATCCACTCCGGATCCGGGTCCGGTGGGAACTTTTACCACACCATTTTCACTTACCAGGGGTGATGTTTTACATTCAAAAATGATATTGGTCCTGAAGCCCTTGAATTCATGATGGGGCATGGCATTTGGAATGACAGATGCGAAATGCATCATATAAAGAAATCCCAGATCCCCGCCTGACATATGTGGGGTGCAGGATTTCCCGAATGCATCGGCCATTAATGCAACTTTCATTGATCTTATCATCCCTCCAAAATAGAATATATCGGGTTGAACAACCTGTAGACCGTTGTTGGCAATTAACCAGCGAAATCCGTGCAGGCTGTATTCCTGTTCGCCACCTGCCACAGGGATTGTAAGTGAATCTGCAACCTGCCTGGTCTCTTCGTACCAGTCAAAAGGAACCGGTTCTTCAAAAAACCGGTAATCATATTTCTCCAGCAATTTTCCGGCTCTGATAGCTTCCTCCACAGAAAAGAATCCGTTTGAATCGGCGTACAACACCATATCGTCCCCGAATGTCTTCCTGACCAGCGGGATCATTGTTTCTGTCCTGCCCGGAGGACCAACAGCATGAATATCTTCCGTTTCGAACATTAGTCCGCCAATCTTTATTTTAAGCGCCCTGGCATTGTTTTCATTTACGTCCCGGGTAATCAGTTCCATGGATTCCGCAACCGGTTTATCCCGGTATTCGGTGGCCTGGTACACTTCAATTTCTGAATGATGACTATCACCGATCAACTGGCCGATGGGTTTCCCTGCTATATGCCCCATCATATCAAGTATTGCAAGTTCGAGAGTGGCAAGAGGAGCACCCAGGGCCAGGCCTGATAATCTGAAATTAAGCTTATAGATATATACTTTTTCCAACAGGAGATCAAGGTTACGTGCATCTTTATAAATGAAAAACTGTTGAATCAGATCGGTAAAAATCGGGTAGAGGGACCTCAAATAGTGACTGTGGCCCACGGAAATACCTGTTGCCCCATCAGTGGAACGAACCCGGCACAGAAAATTATTTTCAAACCGGAGCAATTCAATGGTTTCAATGATAACCGGTGAAGTGAACAACTCTTTCCTGAAAACGGGCTGATTAAGTATCTGATCCAGTTTCTGATAATTATCCCTGATCGCTGCGGGAGTGTTGTTTTTATCTTCCCGGATGCAGGATGAAAGTGGCAATGAGGCAGCCAGCCCTGCGGAAGCTGCTGTTGAAATGAATTGTCGCCGGTTGGATTTCATCGGAGGTTTTTTATCTTTTATGATGTACAAAATTCATATGAAACGTGTAGCTGATGAATAATAAAAAGTACCTTTCAAGATAACTCATTAATTATGCGCATACAAAAACGGAATTCAGATAAACAGATCCTTTTTACGCGGCGTGATTTTGCCAGGACAACGCTGGTCTCCGGATCGGCAATCGGACTTTTTCCACGATTAGCTTTTGGGAACCCGGCAAAGGATCTTAATGATTCATCGTGGTTTGATAAACCCATGAGATGGGCTCAGCTTACCCTGGTAGAAAATGATCCCGGACAGTATGATCCGGATTTCTGGCTGGATTATTTCAAACGAACTCATTCAGATGCTGCATGTTTAAGTGCAGGCGGTATTGTTGCCTATTACCCAACTCAGATTGAGTATCACCACCGCAGCTTATGGATGGGGGAGAGTGATCCCTTCGGCTATCTGTTAAATGGTTGCAGGAAAATGGATATGGTCGTTATTGCCCGGACCGATCCCCATGCCATGTGGCCGGAAGCATTCAGCGTACACCCCGAATGGGCAGCGGTGGATCAGGCGGGAAACAAAAGAAAACACTGGTCCAACCCGGAGCTCTACGTCACATGTGCACTGGGTCCCTACAATTTTGAGTTCATGACAGAGGTCCATAAGGAGATCATGAACCTTTATAATCTGGATGGAATATTCTCCAATCGATGGGCCGGACACGGTGTTTGTTATTGTGAAAGCTGCAAACGAAACTTTTATGATTTTTCCGGGATGGAACTGCCCCGGACGACACATCGTCTTGATGCGGTTTATCAAAAATGGAACGAATGGAAAATAGTTAGGTTATATGAACTATGGCAGTTATGGGATTCTGAGATCCGAAAGTTTAATCCCCGGGCACGTTTTATTCCCAATGGATTCCCCGACAAAAAAATTGCCGGAGAGCAATCGGATATCCTCTTTACCGATCACCAGGCGCGGAGGGGGATGATTCCTCCCTGGTCCAATGGTAAACGTGCAAAAGAATACCGGGCAATTATGGGTAAAAAGCCCATTGGCGGCATATTCAGTATGGGTGTGGAAGAACCCTATCGCTGGAAAGATTCCGTACAGAGTGAAGCTGAGGTTCGTATCTGGGTGGCTGATGGAACAGCTAACGGAATGAGGCCCTGGTATACCAAGTTTTCGGGTACATTATACGATCACCGGTGGCTTCCTTTTGTGGAGGATATTTATAATTGGCACTACAGGGCAGAACCCTACCTGAGGAATGAAAGGCCCATGGCTGTTGTCGGAATGATATATTCGGAACAGACACAGCGTTATTACGGCGGGGCAAAGCACCAGGAAAATATTCATGATCATGAATCCGGAATGTATCATGCACTAATCGAAGCAAGGGTTCCGTTTGAGATGGTTCACGATCAGTACCTTGATGCCGAACATATTGAACAATTTAAATTACTGGTGCTTCCAAATATTGCCGCCCTTTCTGATGACCAATGCCGGCAGATCAGGGATTATGTGGACAGGGGCGGGAGCATCATGGCCACATTTGAGACTTCCCTTTATAATGGAAAAGGAGTAAAACGGGAAGATTTCGGACTGACGGATCTTTTCGGTGTCTCCTTTAACGGTGATGTTGAGGGACCCATGAAGAATTCATATTTAAGATTGGAACGGGAAAAAGGAAAGTATCATCCTATCTTGAAAGGATTTGAGAACACCACCCGGATCATTAACGGTGTTTACAGACTGGGGATCCGGACGAACGCGGAGTTTCCTTCTCCTCTTACATTGATCCCGTCCTATCCGGATCTCCCAATGGAGCATGTCTATCCCAGAGTACCGCAAACAGATATCCGGGAGGTTTATCTTCGAGAGATAGGAGAGAGCCGAATCATATATTTTCCATGGGATATTGACCGGGTATTCTGGGAAATTTTAAGTACAGATCACGGTAAACTTATTCGAAATGCCGTGAGCTGGGCCACGAAAGAAGAACAGCCTGTAACGGTTCTCGGACAGGGGATCCTTGATATAACCATATGGCAGCAACAACATTCGATAACTGTGCATCTGGTGAATCTTACAAACCCCATGATGATGAAAGGTCCTTTCCGGGAGTTAATCCCCCTGCATGATCAGCAGGTTAAAATCCGGATCCCTCCCGGTAAAAAAGTGGTAAAGGTTCACCTTCTGGTCTCAGAATTGATCCCGGAATATAGAATTACCGGTGGTATTGTCGAACTTACAGTTCAGGAAATAATGGACCATGAAGTGATTGCCCTGGATTTAAAATCAGTTAATCACTCCTTGCAATAATAATATCATTTGCCACCCATTCTGTCGCCTTCACCCAATCGACATATCCTACACGATTGGTCCAGATGGGATTGATGTTTTGCTGCATCGCATATAGAGTATATTGTTTCCACGCTTCAAGCGCGTTTTCTAACTCTTCTATTGCTGATACCTGGAATTTTTTGTTTTTAGTCTCTCTGTATAAAGCCAGTTGAGTTGAACCGGAAATCTTACAGGCATAATATTTTCCGAGCGTTGCCATGGTTCTTATATCATGCAAAGTTACTTTCAATTCCCTGTTATCACCGGCATCCAGTTGTCCAAGAATCTCAATTGCCTTATCTGAATGGGTATGAAGTATTTCAGCGACCTCCAGGGGTGTTTTTAATTGTGTTGAATCACCCTCAATGGTCATTTTTACAAATTCCGGTATAGACTGAAATCCCGATTTTGGATGCGGAGGCAGATTAATAAATACGTTCACATCGTGAAAGCCTGTTTCATTTTTCGTATACCTGTCCGTATACACAGTACGACCTCTGCACGATTCTATATACCATTGGAAATCCAGCGGACCCCAATGAAACCCTGTAGTTACAGGATATATCATAGATGCTTCCTGCCACGCATTAAAGAGTTTTTCTCCATCCGTATCCGGGAAACGGCTCTGTAAGATCTGTATAAACCTTTCATTCGTCATTTCAGGATTGTAACCGAGCCTGCCCCACATCATCCAGTGATACCAGTGTTTAACGATTTCAATCTGCCTGGGTTCGTCAGCTTCTTTCATCGTAAATTCCCTGCCCCATACCCACTGGTCAGAGCCATAATAAAAGCCACGTGTAACTTCAACCGGAATGTTTTTAAGAAACGTTCGGACAAAATCAGGTGCACCCCAACGGAAATAATAATCATCGTCATTTCTCAGTGTCCAGATTGTTTTCAGATCACCAATTTCATTCACGTAATTTTCGTGAAAAGGCTGGGAAGTGGCACTCATAACATGTGCCTTTGCATATTTGAAACTGAAAATAAATTCAATATTCTTATGTTCGATGAGCGGTTTGAATTTTTCCGCAATCTGCTGGGCCCCTGACTGGTGTTGGCGATGAATTAAAGTAAATCTTCTATCTGGCATTTCGTTTGCTGCATCCAATACTCCCCTGGCATAAGTATCAAATGCCCATTTCTCCTTCTCCTCAGCAGAACTACCAGGCATATTTTCCCCGGTTGTCAGTCCGATACCAGCCAGGTCAGGATAAGCTATAAACATCTGTTTGACACTTTTTCTGAAATAATCCCTGGTTACCGGATTGTCGATGTCATCGGTTATCCCGTATTTTCCCTTTGCTCCGTGCACAAAAATATTCCATGTAATAATATAGAAATCAATATTTCTGTTTTTGGCATACTTCATAACTTTCCTCCAGAATTCGATCTTCTCATCCATTGTAATTTTGATCAGGGTATCCGGATCTGCCAATATTTCGGGGGTACAAAAACCTGTGCCATTTGTATTATAGAATTCCTCCCAATCAACCGTTGAGCGTAGTACATCATCGAGGGCAACATTTTCGTAACCAGGCACTCTTACCATGGAAGGAAAAGGGTGCAAATTCCACAATGAAATATAGTTGTACCTGTACCGGGCCAGGTTGTCGATATATTCTTTCCAGAAATCAAAACTCCACATCTCCGGAATATTTTTCTGGGCCACGTCGCTCACATCTGTATAACTGGGTGTACGGACATCAAGAGGGATATTGAATTTAGTCCCCCGAAGTTCCATATAAGGATTCTGCAATTGTTCTGTGATCCCATTCAATCCGGCTATTTTTATTTCCTCAGCTACTTCCAATCCACCATACATAGCTCCGGCCTCATCGGATGCTATAATCCGGACCTTCCTGCCATCCATGATTATGCGGAAACCCTCTGATCTGATTTCGTTATCATCAGGATGAAGGGAAAATATAATTATCACATTTTTAAGATCAGCCTGGCCGTCCCTGGTTTCTCTTTCAGCTAATGCTGCCTGAATTTCTTCAATAGCAAATTGAATTTCCGGGCTTTCAATTTCAGATGAAATATTTATCTGCCCTTTGTTCTTATTACAGCCTGCCATTAAAAAGACACATGACACAACAATGGCGATCAGCGGCTTTGGATTGATCATATTGAGTTTCACAGGTATATAATAATTAGTTGAAAGTTAAATATAGCTCTTTACTTTATTATGATTAAAAGATTTTTTTACGAGATTACAACCCGAAAAGAATGTTATATCAAAATACAGACCATGAACAAAATTTTAATCTCCGGCTTTCTTCTGTTAATGCTGTCAGTGTTCAAGGTTGATGCCGGAACACCCGACACCTTATCATTTATTCACGTTTCTGACCTTCATTTTTGTAATCTTACCGGATATCATCCTGTTTTTGTAGCAATGCGCCAGCATTATGGGAATGGCTCCGAACCAATATTGAAATTTTTTAAGTCCGGTCCTGGCAGGTTATCATCAGATTTTCTGGTAATAACAGGAGATAT
>CAZIAU010000009.1:0-17536 GCA_964536755.1 uncultured Bacteroides sp.
AGGGATGAAGCTATTACTGCCGCTGTTCAGCTTTCTATCCGGTATATCACAGACCGTTTCCTTCCCGATAAGGCCATTGACCTTATCGACGAATCTGCGGCACACCTTCGCCTGGAAATGAATTCCAAACCAGAGGCCATTGATACACTGGAAAGGAAAATCCAGCAACTGGAAATCGAACGGGAAGCTTTTAAAAGAGAAAAAGATAAAGCCAGGGTGGAGCAGTTATCGAAGCAGATCGCTGACCTGGAGGACGGTCATAAACAGTTACTGGCCACCTGGGCAGATGAAAAAGCCATTGTGGAAAAGATACAGCAGGTCAAGCAGCATATTGAAGAACTTAAGTATAAGGCTGAAAAAGCTGAAAGGGAAAGTGACCTTGGGGCTGTGGCCGAAATCCGCTATGGCCAGTTGCCTGCTGCTGAAAATGAACTTGCTGCAACCATTCATAAGCTTCAGGAATACGAAAATCAGGGGAAGCGCCTTGTAAGGGAAGAGATTACCGCGGAGGATATCGCCGAGGTTGTTTCAAGGTGGACCGGAATTCCTGTTAACCGTATGCTCCAGAACGACAGGGAGAAACTGCTCCATATAGAGGAAGAGCTGTATAAAAGAGTTGTGGGTCAGCGGGAAGCCATCAGCGCAGTATCAGCTGCAATTCGAAGAAGCCGAACCGGACTTTCCGATGAACGCCGGCCCATAGGATCATTCCTTTTCCTCGGCACAACAGGAGTTGGCAAAACTGAACTGGCAAGAGCCCTGGCCGAATATCTTTTCAATGATGAGAGCCTGATGACACGCATCGATATGAGCGAGTACCAGGAGCGCCATGCTGTATCGCGTCTCGTGGGGGCGCCTCCGGGATATATTGGCTATGATGAAGGAGGACAACTTACTGAAGCAGTACGCCGTAAGCCCTACTCGGTAGTCCTCCTCGATGAAATAGAGAAGGCCCATCCGGATACCTTTAACATATTGCTCCAGGTGCTGGAGGACGGGCGTTTGACAGACAACAAAGGCCGGATCGCCAACTTTAAGAATACTATTATTATTATGACCTCAAACATGGGGTCCGAGCTTATTCATGATAACTTCTCAAATGTGAAGGAGGCTGACCTTGAACAGGTCTATGAACAGTCCCGGCTCCAGGTATTTGAATTATTGAAGAGGAACATGCGTCCCGAATTCCTGAACCGTATCGATGAAATAGTAATGTTCAGACCATTGACAAAGGAAGACCTGGAAGGTATCATCCGGATACAGCTTGGTATTCTTGAGAAAATCCTGAAAAAACAGGATATTTCAATTGAAGTTACAGACCGTTGCACGAATTATCTTATGCGGGAAGGATTCGATCCCCAGTATGGTGCAAGGCCACTGAAACGCCTGATACAGAAGAAGATACTTGATAATCTCTCACTTGCCATGCTTGAAGGTACGGTCACCCCCGGGATGCATACAGTGATAGATGTGGATGGACATAAAATAGTTTTCGCACCGGAAGAATCTGACGGGTAGATCAGCGCTTGAAACAGAAATTTCCCGGGATAATTCCCGCCTGAAAAGTATCCAGGGGAAATCCGTCTGAACGGTATCTGTATACCATTCCGCGCTGAACATAATCCCCCGCATCGGAGGCATAGATCTCCGATGTTTCAGGGTCCACACCCAGAGCATAGAATCCCCAGGGATAATCTTCCGGATACGGGCTCTTAACCAGCAGCTCGGGCGAAGAACCCGGTTCAATGGTTTGCCTGTAAACATGCCGGTTCAAAAAGTAAAGAGTATCACCTGATCCGTTGATCTTCAGTCCCGAAGGAAGTTCTCCCGAATCAAACCTGTGTACGGTAACTACCTGTTCCGATCCGGCATCTATCCTCAACAGGCCAGGAGCTTCATACCCGTATGGACTGCCCTCAAAGCCACCATCGGTCAGTACCCAGAGAGAATTATTTTTATCCAGGACCATGGAATTTGGTTGTTTTAATACTTCAATGGAATCAACCACCATATCTTGTTCAGAATCAATAACGAGTATCTTATTATCAAAACTCCAGCAATTGGCATAAACGTATTTATCATATTGTATCATCTGCTCGGTAGAGTGCTGGTAAAATTCATCTTCATGGTTATTCACATTTATGGTTCCGGTTATCTCAAAACTTAAAGGATTGACGATTGCAATGGACCTTGAATACATATCTGTTACATAAGCCTTGTTGTCTTCAACAAAATGAATGTACCGCGGTGATGTCAGCCCTGTTATCTTTCCCATATAATCAAAGGTCCGTGTATTAATGACACAGATCCTGCCGCTGTTATTGACAATAATATACCCAAGGCTGTCCCTTATAGTCATGGAATGGGCAATATCTCCAAGGGGCAGGGCATTGGTATTAAAAAAAACATCATTTTCAACCTCACCAGATTCAAAATTATAATAGGAAAGGGATGCATTCCCATACATGAAATTTCCCTCGTTGGTAATAAACAGGCCACGTTCCCTGTTATTTTGAACAGATCTTTCGAACTCCCACAGTTCATCATCCTGCATACAGGCCGGGAGCAGGATCAGGATAACGGTTAGTATGAAGATATTATTCTTTATCACATCAGTTTCATATATCCAGTAGTAATACCATATGATAATTCCTCCCCGGCATGGGCCTGTAAAGAACAGAATGATATGACTCGTTGAACAGGTTGTGGATTTTCAGTTCTATTGAAAAGTTCAGTTTCCTTACACTGAAATCTTTCCCTGCTGAAAAATCATTCATAAAGTAGGGATAGAGCCAGTCTCTTCTGGTAGGATCATTGCTTGATGTGGTAAACCTTTCGCTGTATGAATTGTGCTGATAGGTTATGGAGTAACCCCTGTAGGAAAGGCCTGCCAGGAAATTCCCCGAGTGCAGAGGGATATAAACCAGTTGCTTTCCGTATGACACTACACCCCAGATACCACGGTCTCCATAGTTTACTGAACTGGTATAAGCATAGGTGCCGGAAATCCTGTAGCGAATTACACCTGCCTTTCCATTCAACTGTGCGGAGAATTCCAATCCTTTCGACAGCACTCTGTTAATATTCAAAGCCTCCCAGTAACCCTTCGTACCGGGTATCCAGATGATCCAGTTTTCTATGTCGGACCGGAAAAGCGTAATATCCGCTTTCAGTAATTGTTGTTTCAGCATTACCTGATATTCAAGTCCCGATTCAACACTGAATCCCTGCTCGGGCAGTAAATCCGGATTACCCCCTGGTTGCCAGTAGAGGTCATTCAAAGATGGCTGGTGATAGTTCCTGGCAATATTTCCCTTAATTACCAGGTCCGTCCCCATTACAGGCCGGATATCTAATCCCAGGTATGGAATTAAAGGAGCCCGGCTTCCATCAACCCACTCCTGCCTGACCATCAGGTTCACGTTTAACCGGTCGGAGAAATTCTTCCTGACAGCCATAAAAAGAGATAGGTCCGAACGGTTCTTTTCATACCCGGCCTTGCTGACACTATCCTCTGACTCCACCTGATGCATATTCATATCCATGGAACCCTCAAAGGAAAGATCCTGATCTATTTCGTGTTGATAGGATAGTTCATTAATAAAGCTCTGTTGACGGCTTTCAGAATAAATAGCCGGGATCAATCCCAAACCGGGAACCCTGTTTTTCAGGGAATATACCAGCTGTTTATTTGTATATCCGGATCTAACTGAAAATCTTCCCTTATCCAGGTAGAATTTCCAATCAGCCACCAGCCTGTGATCCGTATCCTTCTGGTTATTCAGATTAGATTGGTCGGGCCCCTCATAACTCGTGGAACGAGGAATTGTCCTGTCGGCATACTGACCCCAGTATTTGAAAGAGAGAATGTGGGAGGAAGATGGCCTGTAATAGAACTCCTGTAATATACCGTATCTGAAAAACTGTGCGTTTTCATTGGTATCCAGCGGATTAACAATCGTACCTGAAACCGGATCAAGATATCCTTTTGAACGATTTAAAAATCTATAGTCGTTGCGCGAATAGTTGTGGTAAAGACGGGTTTTAACTTTTACCTTATCGTTTCCGAACCCCATCATCAGCTGTTCGTCAAATGTCCGGTAGCTTCCCACACCCTGAAGATATTTAACCATCCTCTTTTCTGCCCATTCTGCCGAGTTGGCAATATTGATGGACCCGCCAATCCCCCCGCCCTGGTCAGCAATGGAAGAAGCCCCGTGTTTCAGGATCAGGTCATCAATTATATAGACAGGGATAAGTGAAAAATCTACCATCCCAGCCATGGGGCTGCTGATATCTATGCCATTCCATGTGACCCGGGTGTGTGAAGCAGCTGTACCACGGAAGGATGCTGTGGCCAGGGCGCCACGGCCGTTATTCTTAATAAATACGGAAGTGTTTTCTGATAGTACATCCGACAGTGAGAGGTTGACTTTCTTCCTCAGGACCAGGGAATCCACCACTGTCTGTTTCATCCCGGCTTCTTCTTTTAAAAAGATCCGTTCCGGCACGATTTCCACTCCCCTGATGCGAAAAAGTGAATCCTGTATTCCCTGTGCATATAAAGATGAAAAGGCCAGGGAGACCAGGATAAGTATATATATCCTCAAATACATGCTATCTTATCAGCAATCTTAACAGAGTTATTGCATTGCTTTTTCATTGTGCATTTAAAAGCTTGCAACCAGCGATAGTGAGGTAAGACCAGTGATAGATATGGACCAGCTTCCCGTTCGCCGCGGGTTGCAAAACCTTGGGTATCACTGGCAGGTCTTCTGACTCGTCCTGACTCCTGAAACCTTCCCATCCTTCAGCGTGTTACGCAATCTCTGAACAGTGGTTGACTATCAGAAGTCATGTGGCCAATTGCATGGCCCGGATTCACAGCAGCGGGAACTGTTGCCGATTCAAACGGCATTCCCTATTAATTCCTCCGGCCTTGCCGGATACTGGAAACCAATGATGGGATAAATGTAAAGAATTTCTTTGAACTTATTGAATTTTAATTTTCAGTTTTAGGTGTCCAGCCATAATCCACATACTCCGAATCTATCTCCTCCTCTTTCACATGGATAAGCATGAATCCCTCTTCAGGAATGTCACCCGGTTCGTTGGCCCACCAGCGGCCGCAAACTGCGCCTCCAGTGATCCCCTGGTTAATTGTGTTCGTGTCGTAATGAAAGGGATATGTACACTTAACACAACGGGTGTTTTTTTATCTGTCTTTTCCAGGTCTTGTTTGAGCCAGTCGATCTGCTTATCATCTATATAACCTATGTAACTTCCGCTTTCCCCCCTGTAAATATCGTCAAGTACAATAAAATGCCATCCTTTGTGATCGAAGGAGTAGTACCTGTTACCCAGCTTTTTTTCGAACATCTTTTTGCCGAATTCAGGATTATCTTCAATCCCCTTTTCATGTGAGATTTCTTTTTGGATAATGTTTGTCCCGTAAATTTATATCAATCAGAACTATTTACATATTCCGGTATTCCCGCAATTTCCCAATTGATCCATCAGTCCGCTGAAACGGTCGTTTAGCTCCTCGATTTTATCGCCATTCAGGCAATAGTTCATTTTTACCCCGCTTATCTGACCCTTAATTAATCCCGCATTCTTCAATTCTGAAAGATGCTGATTGACGGTGGTGCGGCTTAAGGGTAATTCATTTGAAATATCTCCTGTCATACAAACCCGGGCTTCGGAAAGGTAATTCAATATGGCCAGACGTGCAGGATGTGACAGTGCCTTAAAGAGCTGAGCTGCATCCTGCAGATCTTTATGGAATAACTCTGTTTTGGGTGTGGACATAACTGTATATTTATGACGTAAATATACGATATAATTAATTCCGTTTAATTATTTACTTTCATTGTCCACAAACACTTGCAAATATCTGCCCAATGGAATGCAATGGTCAGGCCCCCCTTCGCTGAGAAGGATTATTGAAATATTATCTTTGTCCCCGCAATTACTTCATGTTTCCCAAATTCCTTAAAGAATAAGCTTAGAGCCTGATCCATAGTGCAATGAGACGGCAGAATCCTTTGAATATCCTTTTTTTTCATGTATTCAATGGTCTTTCTGGTTTTACTGGTTACAGCACTTAAATGGAATCCCCCAATAACTGCACTGACATGATCGACACCGGTTACCTTTATGGCATGTTCGATCATGTTGCATATTCCCGAATGGGCACACCCTGAGATTACGACCAGTCCGTTTCCGGTAATACATCCCAATCCGGAATCATCAATGATAAAATCCTCGATTTCATTATCCAGGGTATACGGAGTCGACTGTGCCTCAAAATCATTGACCCTGGGAACTTCACCCAGAAAGAACAGGTGTCTGGATAACTGAATCGGATCCCTGGACAGAATCGTGTCAAATTTCCTTTGTATCTCATTTTCAGAAAGTGCAATACCAAGGTTCCCCGATCCCTGTTTACGATATCTTTTCACAAAACAGCCGGGATGACAGACCAGTTGCTTGTTGCCAATGTATTGTAATCCGTCCCCGTGGTCATAATGACCGTGACTTAATACGATCCTGTCAATAAGGTCCAGGTCAATGCCCATCCTCATGGCATTTTTTAAAAAGATATCCGAGGCCCCTGTATCGAACAGGGTTCTTTGTCCATCTTCTTCGATATAAAAGGAAAGGCCATGCTCGGATCGGAATCCTTTACCGGCTTTTGCCTCAGAAAGTACAGTCAGTTTCATCTGTTTTTCCAGAATTCTTTAGCAATATTTTCAGCTGCTTTTATAATTGGATAGGCAGCTGGAGAAGCGGTCAGCATAGGATGTGTACCGATCTGTAATGTCAGCAATGTATTCACATTCATTTTATTCTGAATAATTAACCCTATGATATTAATAAGCTCTCCTGTACTGGAACCACCCATCACTTCACCGCCAAGAATAATCCCGTTCTCCCTGCCAGCAATCAGTTTGACTATCTGTTTGTGCGGATTGTTCAGCATTCCGGGATGCCTGTCAAACCCGGAGAATTTCCCGGTAATAATATCAAATCCCTCCTGTTTAGCAACTGTTTCGGTCATCCCTGCCGCACCAAATCCTGTTCCGTTAAGAGCTGTGGAGAAAATGGCTATGGTACCGCTGATGGATTTCAATGTAGAGAGTTTGAAAAGATTCATTCCGGCTACTCTCGCCTCTGCACATGCAATTGATGCCAGCATAGCTTTGGATCTTTTTCTTGTAAAGAAATCCCTTTTTTCAGCACAGTCTCCCACAGCAAATATATCGGGATGATCGGTTCGCATATATTCATCAACCTTGATATAACCATCCCTGTTAAAAGTCATATCAAGTTTTTTTGCAAGCTCCGTATTGGGCTCATACCCAATGGAAAGGATTACTGCATCTGCCGTTAAAATAGTCTCGGCACCTTCGTTTTCTACTTTTACTCCTTCAACTTTTTCATTTCCGGTAATCTCTTTCACACAATGGCTGGTCAGAATCCGGATCCCCCTTTCAGTCAGGATCTGCTCAGCTTCCGCGGCCACTTCTTCGTCAAAGGCAAGTCCAAGCACCTGGGGCAACAGCTCGACCAGGATTACGTTTTTACCCTTTTTTTTCAATTCGTCGGACATTTCTATCCCTATAAAACCGGCACCTATCACCACAATGTTATCCAGACCTTCCAGTTTTTCATTCATTACCTCCACATAGTTCAGGTCCTTTGGCACAGTAAATACATTCTTCAGCAGCGCTCCTTTTAACCATGCAGGGACAACCGGCTTTGACCCTGTAGCCAGTATTAGTTTGTCATAGGATATCCCGGAGTTATCTTTTAAAATGCAGGTCTTCTCTTTGCCATCGATCGAAACCACTTCATCTATCACGATTTCCACTCCTGCATCTATTAACCCTTTATCAGGTAATATATCTTCATCGGCAGAGTTAAGTGAACCGAAAATATAGGGGATCCCACATGGGATGGCTGCTTTTTCTTCCTTTCGGACAAGAATGACACTCTTATCAGGATAATGGGATTTTGAAGCAAGTGCCGATACCAAACCAGCTGCGCTTCCTCCTACAACTAAAACATCTGTATTTTTCATGACTTTTTTCATATAATCAACTTCGTACTTTATTAAGGGTTTTTTCTTATCAATGAAGTTTTACAGTCCGGACAGGTGAGAGAAAAGCATGGGATACCGGGTTGATGTTGTATTTCATAGTTACAATTCGGACAGATACAGTATACTGCAGTCTGAATACCGGTCATTAGCTTTTTCTTTTCCTCTTTCCATCTGCGAATACTCCGGTTAATATGTTCGATATCTTTTGATTCACAGTTTATACACTCATTCTGCCCGGCATCATGATGATGAAAAACGGTAGTGCATTCATGGCATCTGTACCACTCCTTATCAAATTCAACATCCCCGCCTTCAATGATAATAGATCTTCCTTCCGCAAAAGCCCTGGCCAGTTTCTTCAGGCAACTGCTATAGATCCTGGTAAAAGTCGGCCTTGATACATTCATCAGTTTAGCAGCTTCTTCCTGCTTCAATCCAGAATAGTCTGCAAGTCTTAATGCCTCATATTCCTCATAGAGGACAGACATAACTTTGGTATTGTTATTGGGAACCCCAATCGGTTTATAACCTTTCAGGACAGGTGGGGACACCACCTTCCTATATTGTTTGTTTCTGGGCGACACTGTGATTAATTATGAACTATTGTTCACAAATGTAATGAACATATGTTCATTATATCATGATTATTGTCATGTTGTCACATGAATCATTTATTGTGTTTACAATTTTCATCGGAAGAAGTACCAGGTTCCCTGTTTCATTATTTTACTTAATTTTGACCCTCTGCAGGGTGAACAGCATGAACTTTAATAAACGCATATCCTTTTTTCTGCTCTTTCTTTTTTCAGTATTACTGGGACACAGCCTGGTACCTCATCACCATCATACCGAAATAGTGTTTGGTACAATACATAAGGAATGCCCCGTTGAACATAACCAACATCAAGATCCTGAACGCAAACCGTTGCACTGCCACGCATTTAACAATGTGGATTTTTTCGAGGAGAGGTCAATTACCAGCAATCAACAACTGAAAATTGTGGTCACCCTGGTGATCCCGGTAACACAGCTTTCCTTTGATATTGTTCTGTCGGACAGAACGCATCTATATGCCCATTTGGATCTGCCCGTTCAACCGGACAGATATTCCGGTGCCATTTCTTTGAGGGCCCCCCCTGCCTCTGCTTAGTTGTCTCCCCGCTCACAAAAAGAGGGTACAAAAATCAGCTGTGCCCCGTTATTTATTATCTGTCAACCTTTTAAAAATGTACAAATTCAACATAGTCATGCTGGCATTTGTTGCCGTTGCATGCGGACATAACCAATTATCCGATTCTTCCCATAAAGAAGAAGACCTCCATCACGAAGATGCCGGTACAGTAACCACCCTTTTCACCGATAATACGGAATTTTTTATTGAGCATGACCGGCTTCACATGGGTAAAGAATCAGAATTCCATGTATACGTCACCCACCTTGGAACATATAAACCATACGCTTCAGGAACACTAACAATCAGGTTGGATAATACTGATGCCACTGCGGAAGAACCTGTGAAATCCGGAATATTTCATGTTGGGCTGGTCCCTCCAAGAACAGGTGAGTTTGAGGTGATTTATACGTTAAATTCGGGTTCCCTGAAGGAAACCGTATCCGGTCATATTAAGGTTTATGCTGATCACCAGGAGATGAATGGGCCCACAGAAGAACACGATGGCCATGAAGGCGATAATCATGAACCGGCTGAAGCTGGAAATGAACCTGGAGAAATCATCTACCCTAAGGAGCAGGCCTGGAAAAACGATTTTATGGTCTCTCTTGTAAGGCCTGGCCCTTTTTCTTCCGTAATAATAAGCAGCGGAGAGATACTTGCCATGCCAGGCGAGAAAAAAAATATTTCTGCGAATTCAGGAGGCATCGTGGTCTTCAATGAAAAAAAGCTGGTTCAGGGCTCCCCGGTGAAAAAAGGTCAGCTTCTTTTCACATTAAACAGCAGTTCATTTACCGAAGACAATACCGGACTTCAGCTCCAGGAATCACTGAACAGTTTTACCCGGAGTAAAAGTGAATATGAAAGGCATCGCGACCTGTTTGCCAGCCGGGTAATATCGGAAAGACGTTTTATTGAATCCAGAACCAGGTATACTGCTGACAGCCTTCTCTATTACAGCCTGGCATCAAATATCAGCGGGGAGGGTTTAAGAGTAACTTCTCCTGTTTCAGGCTATATCCACCAGTTAAATGTGAGCGAAGGCCAATATGTTGGAACCGGTGACCTGCTGGTTACCATTTCATCCAATAAAGTCCTGCTTTTACGTGCCGATCTCCCCCAGCAATTCTACAGCCACCTGCCGGAGATTGTAACAGCCAACTTTCGGCCCGCATACACAGAAAAGACTTATGCAGTGGAAGATCTTAATGGAAAGTTACTGGCAAGGGGATCATCCGTGGCTGAGAATGATCATTATATCCCGGTCTATTTTGAGGTAGAAAATGATGGAACCCTCCTTGAGGGTGCTTTTGCTGAATTTTTCCTGAAATCCGGCAGAAGGAGAAACACAATGACGGTTCCCGTTGATGCACTCCTGGAAGAACAGGGAACTTACTATCTGTACGTTCAGGTAACCGGGGACAGTTATACAAAACGTGTTGTAAAACCAGGTGAAAATGACGGAAAGAGAATTGTGATCCAGGAAGGCATCAATCCGGGTGAAAGAGTTGTAACTGAAGGAGCTATCTTATTGAAGGCAGCAGCCACCGTTACCACAGTGACCGGGCACAGCCATAATCATTAAAAACCGGAGTTATGCTGAACAGAATTATTCAATATTCACTGAACAACAGGATCCTCATACTCTTCCTTTCACTTATGCTGCTTGTGGGAGGTTTGTTCACCCTAAAGGAGATGGAAATTGATGTTTTTCCGGACCTGACAGCCCCAACTGTCGTGGTCCTGACTGACGCTCATGGTATGGCTGCCGAGGAGGTGGAGATGCTGGTGACCTTCCCCATAGAATCGTCACTGAACGGTGCAACTGATGTCAGAAGGGTAAGATCGAGCTCTTCCTATGGATTTTCCATTGTATGGGTAGAATTCAACTGGAATACAGATATATACAGGGCCCGCCAGATTGTGAGCGAAAAACTTCCAACCATTGCAGCCATACTTCCTAAAGGAATTGAAGCCCCTATCCTGGCCCCCCAGACATCCATCATGGGCGAAATCATGCTGGTATCCCTCACTTCAGATTCTCTGTCTCTTTTCGAACTGCGTACTATTGCCGACAAACAGGTACGGCAAAGACTTCTTTCAGTGACAGGTGTTTCCCAGGTGGTGGTTATGGGGGGACTCCCAAAGCAGTACCAGATCCTAGCAGATCCCCTTAAAATGAAATATCATGATATTTCTCTGGATGAGCTTTCTTCAGCAGCAGAAAAAACCAACAGTAATGCTTCCGGGGGTTTCATTAACCAGTATGGTCAGGAGTACCCTGTACGGGCGACCGGCCGTTCAAGGGATCCGGGAGATATCGGATCCTCCGTCATTAAGATCAGGAATGATAAACCTGTAAAGATTGCCGATGTGGCAAAGATTAGGATCGGGCACCCCGACAGGATAGGGGACGCTTTTCTCAACACAGAACCGGCCATTATTTTAACCATATTAAAGCAACCCAATATCAACACCCTGACACTTACCGAAGAGGTGGACCAGGCACTAAAAGAGCTGATCCCCGCGTTGCCGGGGGAGGTAATTGTTAATTCAGGGATATTCAGGCAGGCCGATTTTATCAACACTGCTGTAAGTAATGTGTTCCGGGTGTTGATCGAAGGCGGATTGTATGTCATGATCATCTTGTTCCTCTTTCTTCTGAACCTGAGAACGACTGTTATCTCCCTTATAGCTATACCCCTGTCATTATTGTTATCATTCATTACTCTCAGGCTATTTGGCCTCACTGTCAACACCATGTCACTTGGTGGTATGGCCATTGCGATCGGCGCCCTGGTGGATGATGCCATTATCGATGTGGAAAATGTTCTGAAAAGGCTGAAACAGAATTATCGTAAACCAATGGAGGAGCAGGAGACCATACTCAGGGTAATCTATAATGCATCTGTGGAGATCCGCTCATCCATTGTTCAGGCTACCCTGATTATTATTATTGCTTTTTTACCATTATTTTCCCTTGCAGGGATGGAGGGAAGAATGCTGAAACCTCTGGGTATTACTTTTATAGTTTCTCTGCTGGCCTCTTTGCTGATTGCTATTACTCTTACTCCCGTATTGTCAAGTTATCTGCTTACGACAAAGAATCAGCTTACAAAAGATGAAAGAGGTGGGAACAGGGTGGTTCAGAAACTTAATACCTGGTATAAGAAAAGCCTTGTTTCAATTTTGAAATTTCGTCTGCCCGTGGTGATTACCTCTGCGGTCATGCTTGTTCTGGCTGTTCTTCTGTTTTTCAGATTCGGGAACTCCTTCTTACCGGAATTCAATGAGGGAACACTAACCATTATAACCACTACCCTGCCCGGTGTATCACTGGACCAGAGCAACAGGATCACCGGAAATATTGATAATGAACTGCTTCAAATTCCCGAAATTACCTATGTCAGCCGCCGGACAGGCAGGGCAGAGTTAAATGAGCACAGTCATGGTGGTTCAAATACTTCAGAAATAGATGTTCCCTATGAACTCGGTGACAGGGATTATGATGATTTTATGGAAGAGGTGAGGACACGTCTTGGACATATAGAGGGAATTAGTATTAATATAGGTCAGCCACTGGGACATCGAATTGACCATATGCTTTCCGGAACCAGGGCAAGCATAGCCATTAAACTCTTCGGACCCGACCTGGGAACTATGTACCGTCAGGCCAACCATATTAAGGACGCTATTTCAGGGATACCCGGACTTGTCGATCTGAATGTGGAACAGCTGGTTGAAATTCCCCAGCTCCAGATCAGGCCCCGAAGGGAGATGCTGGCCCGGTACGGTATCCCACAAAATGAATTCACCCATTTTGTTGAAACAGCCATAGCAGGGGAAAAAGTGGCAGAAGTGTATGACGACAATCTTAATTTCGATCTGATACTTCGTTATGATGAGCCTTTCAGAAACAGTATCGAAGCTATACGAAATACACTTATCGACACCTATACCGGTCAAAAGATCCCGTTGAATTATGTTGCCGATATCGTATCGGCAAGCGGGCCCAATACTATTAACAGGGAGAATGTCCAGCGTAAACTGGTCATCTCGGCCAATACAGCCGGGCGCGACCTTGGCAGCGTGGTCAATGATATCCAGCAAACCATCGACAGAGAAATTGTGCTGCCGGAAGGATACAGGGTTGAATATGGCGGACAGTTCGAAAGTGCCAGGCGGGCCTCCATTACCCTGCTTGTTACCTCTATCATGGCAATTCTGGTCATATTTATTATCCTCTACCAGGAATTCAAAAGTGCCAGGCTGGCCGGTGTGATCCTTATTAACCTGCCGCTGGCCCTGATAGGAGGCGTGGTGGCCATCAGTCTCTCCTCCCGTATCATAAGTATTCCGTCAATCATTGGATTTATTACGCTATTTGGTATAGCCACCAGGAACGGAATTCTGCTTGTATCAAGATACAGGCACCTCCGGCAGGAAGGCGCGAGCTTGAAAGATACTGTGTTACAAGGTTCTGCGGACAGGCTCAATCCCATCTTAATGACAGCCCTGGCCGCAGCTCTTGCCCTTATTCCACTGGCCCTTGCCGGTGATAAGCCGGGCAATGAGATTCAGAGTCCAATGGCCATTGTGATCCTGGGTGGCCTGATCTCCTCAACATTTCTTAATCTGATTGTTATACCCGCAATCTATTATATCATTGAAAAGAAGAGCGATGAAAAAATATAAGATCATAACAGTTATTCTCCTTAGTACACTATTATCAACAAATTCACAGGATCTAAGCAATGGTAACCGGCTGGATAATCTAATAAAAAATGTCCTGGAGAAAAATCCCACGTTGCTGGCGGCACGTGAGCAATTTCAGGTTTCGCTGATGGATGCAGGAACAGGAAAAACTGCTTGCAGACCGACTGGAGAAAGCTGAAATAATGCTGGATCAATTCCAGCAAAAACTCTCTTCCGGGGAGGAAGATAAGCTTCTTTTCAGCCAGTCAAATCTTCAGACCATGGCTTTGCGGAATGAGTATGACAGGATAGTTACGCAGATAAGTATCAACCACCTTGCCCTTGAGGAGATCAGTGGCGATAAATTAGAGCAAACAGACCTTCTGGTTTTCCCCCCGTCACCTTCTATCATATCAGATTCCCTGTTGAAAGATTACGACATGAGCGCCGGAAAACAATTACATTTAAGGGAATTTGAATTAAAACAGCAGGAAAAGAGGCTCGCCCAGAGCAATTATATGCCAAAGCTTTTAGCCGGGTATTATTCCGAATCGGTACTGGATCAGAAATTCAAAGGGTTCCAGGTTGGTATTACTGTTCCCCTCTGGGAAAATGTAAACACGATGAAGCATGCAAAATCGGAGGTGTTATTTGCAGAAGCCGAATCTGAAAGGTTTTCAAGTAATCAGAGGAAAGAGCTTCTCCAGAAGCTGGATAAACTTCAAAGCCTTATCAGCCAGGTTAATAATCTTGAAGCAGCCCTGTCCCTGGTTAATGATGAAGAACTGCTTACACTGGCATTGGAATCGGGAGAGATCTCCCTCACAGAATACATGTATTCCTCGGACCTCTATTTCCGTAACATGCAATCGCTGCTGTTATATAAACGTGACCGATTACTGCTGGAAGCGGATCACTCTGGAGTGACAAAATAATAAGTGCCTTCCAGTAGTACATTCTTCAGGCCATCATCCAGCACTTCGGTATAACTCCCACTGGTAACTCCAGTGTTTACGGGGATTTTTCTGAACACCATGTTGTTGTTTTTCTCTTCCAGAAGGATCAGAACAAAATCTCCATCTAACTCTTTTATCACTGAATTTTCCGGGACGGCCATTGCATCGCGCTGACAAGTGTAAATTACGGCTTCAATGAAAAGATTATTTACAAACATACCATGGTCGGCCGGATCAATCCTGGCAAGGCAACTTATTGTCCGGCTCTCGGGATTGATCGACTTTCCCAGGTGACTTAAGGTGGCCGCATATTTCTTTTCTGCGTTGTCAGGAGTGTAAAACAGAACTTGCTGGCCAACTGCCACATCGGCCAGATCTTTTTCAAAAATATGAAGCCGTAGCTGAAGCTCTTTGGTATTTACCACTTCAATTACCGATTCCTGCGATTCAATAAATTCCCCTGGTTCCATTTCCATACTGGTAATTGTTCCATCAATGGGAGAAGTTACAGTAAGATATTCGAAGACCGCTCCATCCTCAACTGGTCCCGGATCAATGTTTATCATTCTCAGTCTTGCTCTCAATCCTTTAGTTTCGGAAAGCATGCTCATGTATTCACTTTCCGTCTTTAAGAAATCCTTCTGAGCAATGACATTTTCTTCCGACAATTTTTTCTCCCTGTCATAATTGGATCTTAACAGGTTCAGTTTATGATATGCATCGGCATATTGCTGTTGCAACTGAATTAGCTCGTTGCTTTCCATTGTGAAAAGCACCTGTCCACTGGTTACATTTTCTCCCAAAGTATGCTTGATACTCTTTACCCTACCCGATATCATGGGACTTATTTTAACGATTCCCGAAAGAGTGGGAACAACAAATCCGTTTACATTCACCATATTGCTGAACGATTCCCTAGAAGGATCACCAATCCTCATCCCCATGGAATTGAACTGTTCCCTGGTGAGATATATATCACCCTGGTTATTCTGGTTTACGGCCGCCTCTTCTGGATCTGTACTCTCTTCACCCGGACTACCATGGTTACAGGAGCAAAGCCATAGCATAAGGAAAATAGAAATTATCGGTAATGTGTATTTCATCTTAAAAATTATTAGTCCATGGTCATATAATTGATTTCAAGTACCAACTGGTTGTATAGTTGCAGATTCTCCTGGTATTCCAGTTCAATCTCTATGGCTCTGTCCATACTCTGAATAAACCTGAAATAATCTATTTCCCCCGCCTCTAAACTTTTGTGGGCCGACCGGATCAGCTGGGAGGCGAGTTCTTTTCCCGATTGCTCATAGAGCTTTATAGCCTCCATATATTTCTCCAGTTCCATTGACATTTCACTCCGTTTATTTGCATAATTCCTGGTATAAAATTCATAGAGGCTGGCTGTTGCCCCCAGGGCATACTTTTTCGCTTTCACCATGGCCCTTTGTTCCCCGAAAAACAGGGGGAGCCCCAGGCCCACCTCAAAGCCCTGGTAATTTCTGGCATCTGGATATTTATTGGTCCCGTTAAAATAACTAAAGGTTATATCGGGAAGCAGTGTCTGTTTTTCTACCTTCAATTCGGCATTCTGTTTCGACAGTGCATCCTGTATATACAGCAGACCGGGATCTATCACGCTGGTGTCGGGATTTATTACAAGTACTTCCTGGGACTGAGGTGCTATCGTAAATGCACTGTCATAGTGAAGAAGGGTGGCCAGACCGTTATAGGCGATCTTAAGATCATACTGCAGCTGGTTTCGCACAAGAGTGACCTTGTTCTGTACCGACCGGGCAGACAGCATCTCAATGTAACTGATTTCACCTTCTTCATAACTCAGATCAGCTGCCCTGGTAACCCTGCTGTATATTGAGTCAATCCGGTCATAGATCTGCTGCCTTTTCTGAAGGTAAACAATTTCGTAATAGGCTTTTGATGTCTCTTTTGTGAGCTGCAGCTTTTTCTTTTCCATCTGGTCCAGGTCCATCTGATAGGCCAGGGTGTTGGCCTCTTTCCTGGCAAAATAGAGGGTGGGAAAATCAAATCGCTGTTCTCCGCCGATCACACCAATGGGATAATCGTTTCCGGCGACATTGTTTTCATCATAATTAAAAAAGAAGGTTGTTTTTTCGATATTAAAGGCAGTGTTTATCATGGCCCTGCTTTCTTCGGCCTTTAATTTGTATGCTTCCAGTTCACTGTTGTTCTCATATGCTATATCCAGGGCCTGTTGTAGTGTCAGGATATTCCCCGGGTTGCGGGCAGACTGTGAGTAGGAAAGTACAGGTAACATAAGTAATAATATCACCGGCACTGCCTTATTTCTTTTAAATTTCGGGGGCCACAGCTGAATTCCTGAAATCTCGTCAACCACTGCATATAACAGGGGAAGCATAAGCATGGTCAGCAGAGTGGATGTAACCAGTCCGCCGATAACTACAGTAGCCAGCGGACGCTGTACCTCTGCCCCGGCAGAAGTGGATACTGCCATAGGGAGGAATCCCAGTGCTGCGGCACCTGCAGTTAATAAAACCGGGCGCAATCTTTCCCTGGTTCCTTTCAGGATCCTTTCTCTCATATCAGTAATTCCCTCCTTTTTTAAATCCT
>CAZIAU010000010.1:0-1571 GCA_964536755.1 uncultured Bacteroides sp.
ATTCGATTATTTTACAATAAATTTCCCGGTAACTGAATCGGAGCCCGACTGCAGGACCAGGAAGTAAACTCCTCCCGTCCAGTTACCCACATCAATATCTTGCTTCAGTACACGGGATGACTTTTCAACCTGATCCAGATAAACCATCTGACCTGTATGGTTAAATACACGGATGGTAACATCGCCTGTAAACTCACCGACCGATTCCACGGAAAGAATGGCCGAAGCCGGTACCGGATAAAGGTTGACTGAACCATTACCGTTTTCTTTCCACGATTCGACAGAGGTATTAAGCACCTGTTTGGTCACCTGGATAACATCACTGGGCAGGTATCCGCTGCGATAAGCCCTGGCAAAGATAATCCGTTGCCTGTCGATGAAGAACGGCCCCTGGTAGAGAGTTGAAAGAATGTCCGGTTTAGTTTCCACGAACGAATAGAAAATCGCATCGCTGTACGGTGCTTCCATGGAAATGGCTTCGTACGCATATACCGAGCTCTTTTCCGGAAGGATAACAGGAACCGGGGTTTTCAACAATACCAGGTTTCTCAAATCTATCGTGATAACGGCTATCCCGCCACTCAGATTATTATAGAAGACATAGAATCTGCCCCGGTAGAATTTAACCCTGGGACGCATTCGCCCTTCACCTCCATTGGTCCTGTAGCCGGTAATCTCACCGGGATAAGTCCAGTTACGCCCGCCATCAAAGGAATAGGTAAACAGCAGACCACAGTTGGAGGCCTCAACAGAACCATCGGTTTGCAGACCAACCGCCATGATGGTATCCCCTTCGGGAGTGGAAGCTATGGCCGACATTCCAAGATCCAGTTGCCAGGTACCCAGCTGACTGAATATGGGCTGATCGGATACATTCCCGGAGCCATCGTTGGAATAGCGGTTAAATATAACCGATTCCTTGCTGCCATATGAAACGAATACATTACCCAGATCATCAATCCTGAGATCGGGCTGACCTCTTCTTCCCTCTCCTGCTTTCAACGCCAGAGCACTGGACGCAAGATCCGTTGGAAGGTCCGGGCCAATGGTGGCACTCATATAGAATGTAGTCCCGTCCGGATCCGGGTTTCCGGTAGCCAGGTGCAGTTTTTCCCCGAACCTTTCCATCCGGAAGTCTGAATCGATCCGGTAAAAATAGCTGGACCCCAGGTCGCCAAGAGGGACCACAGAAGAACCATCAAGAGTATAAAAGTAGACTGAACTATAAACATCAGTAGTAGTCCTTTGAGAATGAGAATAGAGCGCCCTGCCATTATCCAGAGCAACCACATCAACAACATAGTTACTTTCCACAGGCGATCCCACTGTTTCGTTAAGGACCGGCCAGGTTCCGTTACGTTCCTTTTTTGAATAGTTAAGATTGTAACTATACTGTCCGGGCCCTTCACCCCTGGTGATTACATGCACCACATGATCATCTCCCACAGTTATTGCCGGTCCGAAATCATCGGTCCCCTGTCCCCGGTCCACTATTGAAGCCGATTCCTCCAGCAGTTCCCCGGCGAGATCAAATTCATAATAGTGGTCAGATATGATAAAGATCTAATCAT
>CAZIAU010000010.1:1581-3464 GCA_964536755.1 uncultured Bacteroides sp.
AACCCGTCGCAAAGATCCTCTACGGTCAGATCCACTGGATCGGCCAGCGGTGGTGTTTCATATAGTTTATAACTCCGTGAAACAACATCACTCGGCAGATAACCGCCCTGGCATGCCCTTGCATATATGGTTGCCTCCTCCTTCAGGTAAAAGGGTGAGACATAACTGGAGGATAGTATACCGGGATCTGTATTTTCCATGGAATAGAATATGGCATCGCTTCCGGCCGCCTGTAGGGTGATCCCGTCCCAAATTGACAGTGTATCCAGATCAGGTAAAATAACCGGGGGCGCTGTCTTGATCATCTGCTTACCCCTGAGATCGAATGTCTTTACAGCTATCCCTCCATTTACGTTATTGAAAAAGACATAAAACCGCTCTCTGTAGTACTTTACCCTTGGCCGCATTCGCCCTTCCCCGGCATCGGTTTTAAAGCCCTCTATTTCCATCGGATATACCCAGTTATTCCCGCCATCCAGTGAAAAGGTATAGAGCAATGTGCTGTTAAATCCCTCTTTAGTGGCACCATCTGTTACCAGAGCTACAGCCAGCAGTGTATCCCCCTGCGGACTGGATGCCATGGCAGAGAGCCCCAGATCCAGGTGCCAGGAACCAAGTTTACTGAAAATAGGAGTATCGGTAATATTTGCCGACCCGTCGTTGGAGTACCTCCTGAAGTAAACCGACTGGAATGATCCGTAAGTAATAAATACGTTTCCGGATTCATCCACCCTCAGGTCGGGCATGCCCCTTCTGCCTGTTCCGCCCAGCAGTGCAGATGGCACGGAAGAGAGGTCACCCGGTAACGTGGGACTGATCGTTGCATCCATATAGTAAGCCGCACCATCAGAATCGGGTTTACCGGTAGCCATATGCATCTGGCCCTGAAATCGTTCCATCCTGAAGTCAGAATCGATCCGGTAGAGGTCATTCCTTCCGAAATCACCCATGAGACTTACATCTGTTCCGTCCAGGTTGTAAAATACGACTGAGCCCCAGACATCGTCTCCGGCCTGCCGGGAATGGGCATATATAGCTCCCCCGTCTTCCAGGGCAACCACATCCACCACATAGTTCCTGTCCGGGGGATAGCCCACCTGGTTATTCAGGACCGTCCAGGGTCCCCCGGTCAGCTTCCTGGAATACATGAGGTTGTCCCTGTAGTATTCTTCTCCGTCCAGCCGGGTTATGATATGGACGGTACCCTGAGGGCCCACTGAGATTGCCGGCCCGAAATCAAAGGTGCTCTGGCATTCATCAATAATCTGATTGTTCCCCGTCAGGCTGTCCCCGGTAAGATCAAATTCATAATAGTGATCCGAGATCAGATAAATCCTGTCATTAGCCACTTCTACATCAAAGTTCTTTCCCCCGGCCAGCCTGGGTATGGAGAGATCAACCGGATCGGGCAGATCTACTGGCAACTTTTCCTTCAGCTTCTTTGAAACAGCAATGGTCTCACTGGGCAGCGACCCGCTCCTGTAAGCAATAGCATAAATGGTGGTATCTGAACTTATGGTAAACGGAGAGGTATACCTGACCGACAGCATATCAGGTGTTGAATCTGTAAATGAATAGTAGATCGCATCGCTCTCTTCCGATTCAATGGTTATCAGATCGTCGAATGTCACTGAATCCTGTGCAGGAAGCACGGAAGGAGTTGTGGCTCTTTCCGGTGATTCTCCGCTCAGGTCGAAAGTCTTTAATGCAATACCTCCGTCCACGTTGTTGAAGAACAGGTAGAACCTCCCGCTGTAATACCTCACCCTGGGTCTCATTCGCCCCTCTCCCGCATCGGTCCTGAAACCGGTAATTTCTATCGGGTAAACCCAGTTGGTCCCCCCGTCCAGTGAATAACTGTAATAGAGAGAACTGTTGGATGC
>CAZIAU010000010.1:3474-17416 GCA_964536755.1 uncultured Bacteroides sp.
AGGTTTTCAATCCCACTGCAAAAAGTGTATCCCCGTCAGAAGATGTTTCAACGGCCGAAAGGCCCAGGTCCAGGAGCCATTCCCCGAGATTACTAAAAACCGGGAGACCTGCAGTATCACCTTCCGCTCCGGCAGAAAATCGATTGAATAATACGGACCCCTCACTTCCATAGGTAACCAATACATCCCCGTTGTTGCTGATCCGGAGATCGGGCTGTCCGCTCAGCCCGGTACCTGCCGAGAGTTCAGTTATACCCGTTTCAAGATCGGTTAAGAGGGAAGAACCGATGGTACCCTCCATATAGTAGACCGTACCATCCACATAGGGTTTGCCCGATGCCAGGTAGAGCGTATCCCCGTACCGTTCCATCCTGAAATCTGAATTAGTTTTGTAGAGTTCGTTCTGTGCCAAGGTTCCGAGAGAATCCATGGAACTCCCGTTCAACCTGTAAAATGAAAGCGGGCCAAATTCAGTATCATCTTTTTGGGAAGAGTGTGCATAGAGGGCCTCCCCTTCATCAAGTGCCACCACATCCACCACGTAATTCCTGGGCACCGCGGCTCCCAGCGGATTTTCCTCCACTGCCCATGTGCTATCAGCCAGTTTGTTGGAATAGAACAGGTTAAATCCATCGATACCGTTCCCTCCTTTCCGGGTGATTACGTGAACCTCTCCGCCCGATCCAACAGCCAGCGCCGGTCCGAAATCCAATGTGCTCTGTCCCGAGTCAACCACCGCCAGATTTTCTGTAAAGAGTTCACCGGCCAGGTTATACTCATAATAGTGATCCGAAATGAGATAGATCCTCCGGTTGACCACCTCCACATCAAAATTATTTCCCTCGCTCAGTTTTGTCAGGGACAGGTCAACAGGATCCACCAGTTCCACGGGAGGCGGTGGTGGTTCATCTCCGAACTTAAATGTAGTCATGGCTATGCCTCCATCCACATTGTTATAAATCAGATAGAACCTGTTATTATAGAAGTGCAAACGGGGCCGGTTCCTGCCCTCACAGGCATGAGTCCGGATGGTAGGGATATCAGCATACGGGGACCAGCTATCCCCCGCATCAAATGAATAGATATATCTTAAACTACTGCTTGAAGCCGTTTCTTCATCCCCACCGGATACCAGGGCCACCACCAGGATCGTATCACCGGTGGTTGATGTGGCCATGGCGGACATGCCCAGGTCCAGATGCCAGGTACCCAACCAGTTAAGAATAGTATCATTTACAACCTGGTGAGCACCTGAGTTGGAAAACCTTTCAAATAGTACCTCTTCCCGATACCCATCACCACTGACAATAAAAATCCGACCAGATTCATCCACCTTGATATCCGGGAGTCCGGGTCTGGCATCGTTACTGCTGGTAAATAAAAGGTCAGCACTTGATACCAGATCAGTCGCAAGGGATGATCCAATACCTGCATTCATATACCAGACCTATCCATTTTTATCACACCGGCCTGTTACCAGGTGTAATGTATTTTCAAAACGTGATATTCGAAAGTCAACATCAATTCTGTAATATACATTCGTACCTAATCCTCCCCATGGATCAACACTGGATCCGTTGAGCTTGTAAAATATGATATCTCCGGGTTCCGTGGAAGAAGTCAATTTTGAATGAGCATCAACCGCGTTTCCATCATCCATGGCCACAATATCTATTACATAGTTATAGGACTGTTCCGAGCCCACCACCTGGTTCTCAATGGACCATACCCCGCCGGCGTCACGTTTGGAATAATTCAGTTCAAATCCTTCTGCCCTGGTTTTATCTCCCAGGCGGTGGATCACATGCACCACCTTGTCAGAACCCACATCCAGAGCCGGATGGAAATCAAAAACACCCTGCTTAATATCGTTTACATTTTCATTGGTATAAATGATGTTTCCCTCCAGATCCAGCTCATAATAATTATCCGAAATGAGGTAGATCTTATCGTTGGCAACGGCTGCATCGAAATTCAGACCGCTGGAGATCAATGTGCTGGAGGTAATTTCAGGAGCCTGCCCTGTCAGAAAGGAGGCAATGATAAAAGCAAAAACAGTGAATAATAGATATCGTTTCATTCTGATTCATTTGCGTCAAATATACTGCTGATTGACTCTCCTGGCAGCTGAGCTGCGAGGAACCTTTAGCTTGGTGGAGTCAATAGTTTATCAATTGTTTATATTATTTGTGCCCGCTAACCGGCTCTGCGGGATCAAAGATAATCATTTCCCTCACCGGGTCATCAATAAAACAAAGATTGGAAATGTTCCGATTTGGTTGCATTCAATCAGGGAAAGCCTTCCAGTTCTTTACCAGTTCTGGCCTGTGCCATTCATCCCTTTTATTGGGGGAGGGAAGATCTTTTACCGGCCGCCTTGCCTTCTCAGGCAACCGGTCGGTATACTCTGCCATCTCATACCATCGATGTGACATTTGTTCCACCCTGTCAGGATACCGGCTTGCAAGATCATTTTGTTCACAACGGTCATCTGCAATGTTGTAAAGCTCCCAGCGGTACCCGTAGAAGCTCACCAGTTTCCAGTCCCCCGTTCGAAGTGCACGGCAATCATTGAACCTGAAATAGAGATCGTCATAACCGTCTCTTTGATCACCCCGGAACAGAGGAAGCAACGATTTCCCCTGCAACGGTTCAACAGAATCCGATTCGGGATAGTTGGTCCCCGCCACATCAATACATGTGGCCATTATATCCATCAGGTGCGCGGTGCTGTTTTCCCATTTACCCGTATTCTGAATATGCCCCGGCCAGTGAACTATCATTGGTGAGGATATCCCCCCTTCATGCTGGGTTTGTTTATAGTGGCGCAGCGGAGTATTACTTACCGTTGCCCAACTGGCATCATAGAGCAGAAATGAACCTCCTTTCCAGGGTGGGATCTGAAGATGTTTGCTTCTTTCAAATGGGCAACCCCCGTTATCAGAACAGATCATGATAAGCGTATTATCCAGTTGATCTTTTTCCCTGAGGAAATCCAGTAGCCGTCCAATATTTTGATCCACCCGGTCAACCATAGCTGCAAATACACTCATCCGGAAGCTTTCAAATTCTTTCTGAGTATCAGATAATGAATCCCATGGAATCATATGTCCCGGGATGCCTGGTAATTTCATTGTTTCGGGGAATATTCCCAGACTCTTCTGTTTTTCAAACCTCGCTTCCCTGATCATTTCCCATCCCGAATCATATTTCCCCCGGTAATTCTCAATTTCTGATTCAGGCGCCTGGAGAGGATAATGAGGGGCATTAAAAGCCAGATAATGGAAAAATGGTTTCCCGCTCTCCATGGCCTCTTCCAGAAATTTTATTGAGAAATCCACGTTGACATCTGTAGTATAGAATTCTTCGTCAAAATCATTCCAGGGTTTCCCGTTATACCTGAAAGTTGAATCTCCAAAGAAATAGTCTGTGGAACCTGACAGGTGGCCCCAGTAGCGATGGAACCCAAAATCCGTAGGTTCCTTATCCAGGTGCCATTTCCCCGCCATGGAGGTGAAATATCCGGCATCGCCGAGAACTTCTGCAATAGTTGTGGCACGACTAAGGCTCTGGTCCCCGGCCTGGGTGCAATAGAGCCCGGTCAACAGGGAGACCCGGGAGGAGTGGCACTTTGCCGTATTGTAGAAATGAGTAAACCGCAGACCGTTATTTGCCAGCTCATCGATATTCGGTGTTTGGATCTCGCTCCCGTAACAACCAAAATCCGAAAATCCAAGATCATCAACCAGGATTAAAAGAATGTTCGGTCTGTCTTTTGCAGGTTCAATGCAGGATAACAGTAACAAACATACGCCCAGTACTCCAAGTTTCCTGAATATTTTCTTCATATCAATCATTAATTTCATTTCAATCAATAGAAGCATTCCTGAGCTTTTCTCCGAATCTGTTCAGGGCATATAAAAATAGTGGATAACCATTTCATATCAAAGTGTAGTCCTGTCAACATACTCATATCCTGAAAATATTCCTGTAAAATCAATTATATTCGCTGATGAAACAACCCGGCTTCACTAATTGTCAATCCATTGCATGATGAACAGGAAGATCCTTAACCTGGCCAGTCCCAACATTATCAGCAACATATCCATACCCCTTCTGGGTATCGTGGATATGTCGCTCATGGGGCGGATGGAATCGGATGCATACATCGGGGCTATTGCGCTGGGTTCCCTTATATTCAATTTTATTTACTGGGGTCTGGGATTCCTGCGTATGGGCACCAGTGGTTTTACAGCCCAGGCCTGGGGAAGAAGAGATCTTCCGGAAACCATAATGGTCTTTTCCCGGGCTGCATTTATTGCCCTTATAATGAGCATATTACTTCTGGTATTCCAGAAGCCCGTTGAGATTCTCAGCTTCCTGGTCCTGAAAGGTGAAACCCGGGTAGAAGAACTTGCCATGGATTATTTCAGGATCAGGGTCTGGGCCGCACCCGCAGCATTGGGCCAGTTTGCGCTGCTCGGTTTCTTCCTTGGGATGCAGAATGCACGTTTGCCCCTTGCAGTACTGGTTTCCACCAATATTATCAACATCATATTCAACTATATTTTTGTAATGAAGCTGGATATGGGATCGGATGGAGTAGCACTGGGAACTGTAATTGCACAGTACAGCGGGTTGGTCCTTGCTCTCTTCTTTCTGAGAAAATATTTCAGGAAGTTATTTAAATACTGGTCCTTCAGGGCCACCATTCAGTGGAAAAGACTCAGGCAGTTCCTTTCAGTCAACCAGGATATATTTATACGTACCATGTGCCTGGTTATTGTATTTTCCATTTTTACAGCACGGTCCGCAAGCTCAGATGTCACAGGTGAAGGAGAAGAGACGATCCTGGCGGTCAACTCCCTGCTGATGCAGTTTTTCATGTTCTTTTCATTCCTGATTGATGGATTTGCCTATGCTTCAGAAGCGCTGACAGGCAGATTTATCGGGGCCAATAATAAAAAATCGCTCCTGCTGCTGGTCAGGTTGCTTTTTATCTGGGGTGCCGCAATAAGTGCTTTTTTTACAATTATTTACCTTGTGGGCGGGAATACCATCTTAAGGGTACTTACTACCAATACCGAGGTACTGAATAACACGGCGCCCTATTTCTTCTGGGTGGTTTTAATACCCCTGGTTTCATTCAGTGCCTTCCTCTGGGATGGAATTTTTATTGGCGCCACCGCTGGAAGGGAAATGCGGAATGCCATGCTGATCTCCACATTTTTAGTCTTTTTCCCCGCCTATTTCCTGGCCGGTAAATTCATGGGAAATCACGGATTATGGCTGGCATTTATTATTTTTATGATCGCCCGCGGTGTGACCATGCAAGTAATGTCCGGGATAGCTGTCTATTCGAAGGTTTCATGAACTGCCCGTGAAACATTATCAGGACCTCTTCTCCCTCTTTCTTTCATGCTCATTGAGCAGTATCTTCCTTAAACGGATGGACCTGGGCGTGACCTCCACGTATTCATCTTTTCCCACATATTCCAGGGCCTCTTCCAGTGAATATTTGACAGCCGGGGCGATGGATACTTTTTCATCTGAACCCGAGGCCCGCATATTGGTCAGTTTCTTTGTTTTGATAACATTGATAACTATATCCTCCTGCTTGGTATTTTCCCCGATAACCTGTCCTGCATAGATCTCCTCATTGGGATCGATGAAGAATCTTCCCCGATCCTGCAGTTTATCGATTGAGTAAGCAATTGAGGTCCCTGTTTCCATGGCTATCAGGGCTCCGTTCCTCCTTTTCTGCAACTCTCCTTTCCAGGGTTCATAGCCGGTAAACCTGTGTGATATTACAGCATTCCCTTCGGTCGAAGTCAGGATCGGCTGGGTAAGACCTATCAATCCTCTGGCAGTTATTTTGAACTCCAGGTTCACCCTGTCATCCCTCTTTTCAATATTCAGGATATCACCCTTACGACCGGTTACGATCTCAATTACCTTTCCGGAAAACTCCTCCGCCACATTGATATACAGAAGCTCAACAGGTTCGTGTTTAAATCCGTCTATCTCCCTGATGACAACCCTGGGCTGTCCCAGCTGCAGCTCATACCCCTCCCTTCGCATGGTCTCAATAAGGATGGAAAGATGCAGGATCCCTCTTCCAAAAACCATCAACCGATCGGGTGAATCTGTTTCTTCCACCTTTAATGCAAGATTCTTTTCCAGTTCCCTGAATAAACGCTCCCTCAAATGCCTGGAAGTGACATATTTGCCTTCCTTGCCGAAAAAGGGTGAATTATTGATGGTGAAAAGCATGCT
This sequence comes from uncultured Bacteroides sp., assembly GCA_964536755.1. Taxonomy (GTDB): domain Bacteria; phylum Bacteroidota; class Bacteroidia; order Bacteroidales. Next base: position 9,751 of record CAZIAU010000010.1, read on the forward strand.
CATAGAAGGTTCATCAATGGAGATTGGCCTCATCCCCTCAGGATCTTCAAAATCGGTAATGGTATCGCCGATATCAAAATCTTCAAGGCCCATAATAGCCACAATTTCACCTGATTTTACTTCCTCTTTGGTCTTCTCCTTTCCAAGACCTTCAAAGAGATATAGTTCTTTGACAGCAGATTTGTGAATCAGCCCGTTGCGTTGTACAATGGAAACCTGGTCGCCCGTCTTAACGGATCCCCGGTGTATCTTCCCCACAGCGATCCTTCCCGTATAAGAGGAATAATCCAGCGAACTTATCTGAATTTGAAGTGTGCCCGGATTATCAACGGGAGGATCAAAGTATTCGATGATCGTATCCAGCAGATAGGTCATGTCTCCGGTGGGTGAATTCCAGTCAGGGCCCATCCATCCCTGTTTGGAGGAGCCATATACCGTGGGATATTCCAGTTGATCCTCTGTGGCATCCAGGGCGAACATCAGTTCAAACACTTGTTCGCTGGTATATTCAGGATTACAGTTGGGTTTGTCCACCTTATTGACGACCACAATCACCTTCTTTCCCAGTTCCAGGGCCTTCTGTAAAACAAAACGGGTTTGAGGCATGGGACCTTCAAAGGCATCCACAAGTAACAGAACTCCTTCTGCCATATTCAAAACCCTTTCCACCTCACCCCCGAAATCGGAGTGGCCCGGCGTATCGATGATATTTATCTTGGTTCCACAGTACCGGACCGAAACATTTTTTGAAAGGATGGTGATCCCTCTCTCCCGCTCCAGATCATTAGAATCCAGGATCAATTCGCCCATATCCTGGTTATCCCTGAAAAGGTTCACCTGGTGTAAAATACGGTCGACCATGGTGGTTTTTCCGTGATCGACATGTGCAATAATTGCTATATTTCTTAAATCCATACTTTTACGAGTCTCAAACAGGTCCGCAAAAGTAGTATAATTTTAGAGCCTGCTTCGAATTTTCATTTAAATTTATCGCTCCACTTTGACAGAAGCTTTAATTGAACTGAAATTCACAGGATGAAGTACGCTGGAGAAAAATGGATTTTGGAACCGTGGAAATGAGCTGTCTCGCTCTAATGATTATTGAAACATATGGCTGAAGGTAGATTTACAAATCCTGTTATTGCTTCACTGGCAGGAGTAAAAGATTTCTTTTCCTCCCAGGAGCTAAAATCCAGGTTTTCTGATGAAATCCGTGCAGACGAAAAAACTGTCCTGGTTACTGGTGCCAATTCAGGCCTGGGTTTTGCCCTTGCAGTTGAATTTGCTAAACGGGGTGCAAATGTGATAATGGCAGGACGCAGTAAAATACCTGAGGCCGGAAATATGGTCATGAAAAAGAGTGGATCAGGTAAGGTCGAAATGAAGTATCTTGACCTGACCAGGATAGAGACGATACACCGGTTCGTCCGGGAACTTTATGAAGATAAGACCAAAATCGATATTTGCATCTTAAATGCAGCGACAGCACTGCCAGGATCCAGGATGACCGAAAGCGGGCAGGATGAAATGTTCATGGTAAATTACCTTTCCAATGTAATCCTTACCCATTTGCTCATTAAAAAATCCATCGTGGAACTGAAGGATTCAGGTGATCTCTCAAAAATCATTTTCATTTCCAGCGACTCACACCGGGGGGCCAGTTATATTGACTATGAGGAATTCGGGACTTATTTTAAATATGGAGTATCGAAAGGTATCTCTAACTACAGCTATTTTAAACTGGTTTTGAATACATATGCCACGGAGTTGTCAAGGAGACTGAATAATCAGAAGGTCCGGTTAAGCATTAATTTAATCTGTCCCGGACCTGTACATTCAAACATTGTAAAGGAAGCACCCTGGTTACTGAGGATGATCTTAAAGGCCATATTCTGGGTCATTTTCAAATCACCTGCAAAAGCTGCGCGTCCGGTTGTCTATATGTCCCTTTCAGATGATTACAAAGGCACAACCAATGAATACCTCCATATGTTCAATCCTAAAAAAATGGATCCCAAGGTTTACGAGATTAAAGAAGGAGAAAAGCTTTGGAACCGTTCGATAGAACTTCTGAAGGAGATTGACCCCGATCACAATGTATACATTCCACTCTTATAATCAATATATTCAATCCAAGGAAAACGGTCGTGAATCTTTACCGGTCCCCCATTCTTTGTTGGGTTCCTGTCCCATGGTAAAATGGAGTATCGCTCCGTTTACAAGTTGGGTATGACTCAGGTAATTACGGTCTGTCTTCACCCCGTTAACTGTTAATCCGTGGATATAATTCTTGCCGGATGAAGCACCCGGAGCAGTGATTACGATCTCCTTTTGATTCCCCATCGTTATAGTAATCTTATCGAAGTGAGGACCCGATATGACATATTCGGGAACCAGTTTCTGGGTTTTCCAGGGCTGACCTGAATAATTGTACAGGAAGAGGATCTGGTGCCCCGGTTCATTTCCATGCCAGTATTGCCCTGTGCGGTGAAACTGGTCCAGGTTCCTGTTAAATCCATCTTCACCACCCATCAGTTCCATAAGTCCGGCAATATCATGAGGTACATACCACAGGTACTGATACGGCGTCCCTTCCGTGATATAGGGTTGCCTGGAATATTTGTCAAAGTTTTCCACGAAACTTCCATCCGCATATCTTCCCCTCACACAGGAGTCGCTGCTGCTATATACATTTCTGTAATTCATTGCCCGGTCCATTAAATTCTCCCCGGTTTCCCGGTCGCCATATTTACCTGCCACGCGGCTGAGAGCAAAATCATCAAAGGCATATTCAAGTGTCCGGGAAACCTGTTCCTCCCTGTGGAACGACTCATTAACTTTATCCTCCAGGGGTATGTAGCCATATTTCAGGTACAAGGAGATTAAAAAGTGGATGGGAAGCCCGGTATGTATCCCACATTGAAAAATCCACAAAATAGTCACTCCCTCCCGAATTCATCACCCGTTCCCCACCCGCAAAACTCACATACGAACCATCACAATCATTAAATGTCCTCGGGTGCAATAAACTATGGTACAGTGCTGTATAGAATTTAACTTTATCTTCCTCATTTTCCCCTTCAACCATGACCCTGGAAAGATATTTTTCCCATTCCTTATTAAGTTCCTTTTCTGCACCTTCAAAATCCAGGCGGGCTGTTTCCGTTTCAAGGTTCTTCCGGGCCTGGTCAATGGAGGTAAAGGAAGTCCCGACCTTAACCCCTATCTTTTCTCCCTCAGAAACAATAAATGATACATAACCTCCCAGGTCAGGCATTTCCGACAGTTCAGATTTTCCTTCGAACAGAGTGGTGTCAGTATATACCCCGTATTTTTCAAAATCACGATCAAACCGCGCTACAAAATAGCCGCTGAACCCGGCCGGTTCTCCCCATCCCTGATAAATCCGGTGAACCGGATTATAACCTTCTACTTCATTATTTTCCGGATTTACCCGGATATAACCCACTCCTTCATCACTGTTGGGATTCAGAACTATGTGAGCCTCACCCCCTTTTTGAAAAGTAAACCTTAAGAATCCGCTCCGCCTGGTGGCAGTTACTTCAGCATCGATATCATAATCATCCAGATGAACCTTGTAATAGTAAGGGGAAGCATTTTCCCGGTCGTGTGAAAATTCAGATCCCCGCTCTGACGGAAGATATTTCAAAGCCCCCGAAACAGGCATAATGGTCATGCTCCCGTAATCCTGAACGCATGAACCGCTCAACCAGTGACTCCCCCGGAACCCCTGGATGACCGAGTCTGTATAGTAATAGGGTGCCACGCACTTGGTTTCCGTGTCCCTGGTTTGAGGGGTCCAGTTGGTCATTCCGAAAGGAAAAGTCACGTATGGCACCACCTGCGCATTGTTTTCTGTACCCTGACCATGTTTCAGGGCACTGATCGTGGTTGACGGGGCTGTTCCGATTAAGGGGTCCACATAGTCAACATATGCTTTTGAATGGTTCCCGGGGTTACATCCGTTTAACACTGCAATTGAACCGCAAAGGATAAGATAATAATTCAGCATTCTTCTCATGAATAATTATTTAGTTTTTTAACGGAATAACAGCGGGGGGTTATTGTACTAATATCCCGGTACGGCCATAAATTTCCTTTCCACCCGAGGTGGATCCCCTGACAACCACAACGTATTCTCCCTTGCGGTCTGAGGTATAAAATTTTCCACGGAACCGGCCTGTTTCATCAATTCGCAGATCCGGCTCCCAGTAAAGGCAATTGCGGAAGTCCGGATTCCTACTGTCTCCCTTATCACTTTCATATTCCCGGAAGCATGTTTCAACAGGATCCGAAACTGTTCTGAATTCGAAAAAATAAGAATTATGCGGAAGATCCACACCTGCAAGATCGTGTTCCCTGGAAACAATGCTGAGAATCCCTCCGTATTTGATGTTTCCGTATATATAGGTAGCATTGATGAGTTCAATACTCTCAATTTTTTCCGGAGATAACCTTAAAATACTGCTGACATCGGTAATGGCCACATGGTCCAGCAGGATCAGGGGTTCAAAGATCAGGAGATTGCCATATTTCCCATATATTCTGAGTGAGGGTTTCCCCTTTCTTCTGTGTATTCCGGCCTGGGGGACAAGTTCGAAAATGAATTCCCCCAGAGTCGGTAATTTGACATAATCATCTATCCTCAACGTAAACCAGGGTTTACCGTAGAAATTGAGTTCCCGGGGGGCTTCAATAATTTCTGCAGCACTTTCCTTCCGAGGCACAGCAGAGCCATAGAGGTCACTGACCCGGGCATTCACAATCATCTCTTGCAAAACCGGCCTCTCCCTATCCCGGATTTCAAATTTGTCCTGCCTGAAAACAATATGGCGAGTAGAAAAATCCTGATCGATCAATATCTCGGTCTCATCCTCCCAGTCAGTTTCTGCGCTGATATAAAAGTCCCTGTTCCCTGTATAATCCTTCAGCGGAATATAGAAATTCCCGTCTGTTCCTGTCTGATATCCTATATATTCGTTCTTCTCTCCGATCAGAGTTAAATGCACACGTGAGTAGGGCACCGGAACCTGTTTTGCCTTATCAACTACCTTTCCAAACAGCGCCATGCCCCTGGTTTCCGGAACAAAGAAGGTGCTTTTGACCCCGTTAACCGATGGAAGAAAGGAGAGGTCATTTAGGCTGTCGAGGACGGTTTTCCGGACCACTGACATACAGATCCCCGAGAGGCTATCTTGCTCTGGTACCAGAATATTACCTGTTATCTCCACAACTTCCCGGTTATTATAAATCTCCCGGTCGGTATGTAAATCAGCCAACAGGGCCACTCCTGAATCGGATGAATGGGGCATTGGAATAAATCCCTCACCTCTATCCGCTTCTGACGTTTCTGAGATCTCCGGGCTGTATGGATTGATGATCCTGATGCGCTGGTATGCGAAGTTCTCCACGGGATAATTACGCATCCACCTGGTATACGCCCGCAGATAATATATTCCTGAAACGGTGGAACGGGAAATATCAAGCGCTCCATGAACTCCGCCGGGGGAGAGCTTATATTTCTCCTGTATCACAGGTTCGTTCCCGGAACTTAATAACTCCACATAGAGAACCTTACTCCATTCCAGATCTTTCAGACTCTGAGGGGAACAGTTGAATAGAGTGAATAATATATTTTCACCGGCGATATAGGTAGTTCTATCGGTATACAAGGAGAGCCTTTCCTTGAATTGTTGCCCGACCGGAAACGACAGGTCGCCGTCCGGTTCCTGTCCGTTTACATAACTAATAGACAGGATGCAGACTATCAGGATCATTCCTGACATCACAATGCCTTCATCTATTTTTCTCTTTCCTTTCATTGTTTCCAGAAACCGGGTGGATCAGTATTTCCGCCACCACGCCTGCAGTCAAAACATATGGGTTGACCCATAAGCCAGGGAGGACCCTCTATAGTAGTGGGAACCAGGTAAACCGGATACAGGCCTTCGGAAATATCCGCCAGGCCGTTCTCATAGGTATCATCTACCCTAAATAAAGTGCAAGCATAGTCATTGATCAGGAAAGGGAAGTGTTCCTCTATGAAAATTCTTTTCTCCCTCACTGCTGAAACATTAAAATAGCCCAGTATCCTTTCATCAGGATCCGAAGGATTGTAAATATTTCCCTCGATCCTGACCGGTTGGGTTTCATACAATCCCCCTCCCTTACTGCTTTGATTCTCCAGCTGGTACCAGTATTGATATGCCTGTTCGCTCAATGCATATTGCTTAATAAGCAGGCTGTACTTCACTTTCAGCCTGTTACTCTGGTTGGAAACATAGAGAAGAGGGACCCTGTTTACTTTGTTACCAAAAACCTGTGAAGTGGTCAGGGTCCTGATGTCGTGTATCTCCTGAGTTTTCCAGCAATACTTCAGCGAATCGGACTCATATTCGAGAGCTGTAATCTCACCATCATATATATACTGGATCAAATGGGCAGCGTGATATTCCCATGTTTCCTCCATTTCCCACCGGTAATTTCTTGCATGATGGTCCGGGATTACTATGTCAGTATAAAACTGTAAACCGTTTACTGGCTTGTCCCGGTTATAGGTTCCCCGGGATTGCTGCTCATAATAGATGTAATCGAGTGGGGCACAAGGCAGAAGTGTATCCGGATATGAAAAATACTCAATTCCATCCCCTGTAATGATGTGTAGTTGATATACCTGATTAACTTCCAGGAAGGATTGCTCGATCCACTGTTCGTAAATCCCTGAATTATATTCATTTAAAGTTACCCTGCTCCCCCCTTCATTAATTATCTCAACCAGGCAGCCGGTTTCGGGAGTAAATTCCGGTTCATCATAGCCACTGGAACGGGAAATCTCCACGCTGTGGTAACCTTCCTGATCTGTGAGTGTACCATCAACCACGAGGCTGACCTTCTTGTCGCTGATTTCCGGGTTGTATGGCTCGATACATCCCGTAAGGAGAAGTATAAATGGAAGCAATATCAATAATAGTCTATTCACTGGCATAGTTTCCAAACTTGAAATTCCATGACAGGGTAAAAATCTGGGTTCCGAAAATGGACATCTTGTAACTGTTAATCTTACCATTTTCCGACAAAAAGTAAACTGAATAGGCATTTTTCCGCCCCGTCAGGTTATATATGTTCAGCATCCAGTAGCTGTGGGCCAGTTTCCTGGCTTTCAGATTGCCTTCAAGATTTATTGAGAAATCAATCCGGAAATAATCCGGTAACCGGTATTTGTTCCTCAGGGAATAATCGATAACCTCCTGACCATTATAGTGATATACAGAAACAGGATAAGTTACCGGCCGGCCGGTGCTATAGACAACGTTAGAGGAAATACTGAACCTGCGATTAACCCTGTAATTTCCCACTACGTTAAGGGCATTGGGTTTATCATAATTCGCCCGGTACGGTATACCGAAATTAATCTTGTCCCAGGGATGTTCACCATCAACCCGGACCTGGGCTTTGGACAAAGTATAAGAGATCCAGCCATTCAGTTTACCCAGATTCTTTTTCAGTAACATCTCGATCCCATAGGCCTGTTGATCCCCCTGAAGTATTTCAGTTTCAACATTAGGACCGGCAATAAAATCAGCACCGTCCTTATATTCGACTATATCCTGTATCTTCTTATAATAGAGCTCAACAGAAGTATTGA
>CAZIAU010000011.1:0-581 GCA_964536755.1 uncultured Bacteroides sp.
ACCCGACGATCTCAGATGACAGGACCCATGATGGCTCCGGTACCGGAGAATATATAAGTAAAATCTCCGATTTAAATCGAAGAACCACCTATTATGTGAGGGCATATGCAACCAACAGTATTGGTAGAACCTATGGTAATGAAAGGTCATTTAAAACACATTAACCCTCGCCCGACTTAAGAGCGATTTTATTCCACTCTCTCTCCATGAGAAGAGGAAATTCTGAACAGAACCGTCGAAGAGTGGAAAGACGATGAAGAACAAACTGATGATCACAATAAAATGAAGCGTGCCTGGCTGTTCACCCTGTTTTTTGTAAACCTGAATACATTCCTTCATTCACAACCAGGAATTCCAACCATCGTAAAGAGCTACAGTGTCCCTTCCTCGAAACAGGCCGTGGCAGTTGATTCCGCCTATTTCTATGTGATCAACAACAGTAGTATTACCAAACATCAAAAGAGAGACGGAAAACTTGTATCTGCCTGGGAAGACCGGGACTCCCTTATACACCATCTGAACAGCGGAATTATTATTGACGGAAAATTAAATGAAACTATTTGGCAAAAAACAATATTCTT
>CAZIAU010000011.1:591-11940 GCA_964536755.1 uncultured Bacteroides sp.
TATATACAGTTAATTCCAACTACCCCGGATCACCCATGGCCGGTTCTGTTGAGATCTTCGATCCAGAGACGCTGCATCATATTGATAATCATAGTTTTGGGATTTTAAATGGCTCTCCCACCTGGCTTGACCTGTATGAAGGATACTGGTACGTGGCTTTCGCACACTATACAGGAAGGGGAAGTGAACCGGGAAAGGACAATTCCTGGACCCGGCTTGTAAAGTTTGATGAAAAATGGAGGCAGCTCGAGTCCTGGATATTCCCAGAGAAATTAATCGCCAAATTCGGGACTAAAAGTAACTCCGGTGGTATTATCCTGCCCGAAGGCAACATCCTGTGTACCGGACATGATAATTATGAGCTTTATCTCCTTGAATTCCCAATAAAAGGTTATACCCTTATGTGGAAGGAGACATTTCCTGTGGGATCCTACGGACAGGGGATTGCCTGTGAACAAGAAGGTGATTCAACGCTTATCTGGGGCATTGTTAAGAATGAGAATATGGTGATGGTCTCAAGGATAGACTATTAATTGTTCTATTCCTTATCATAGACAAGGGTTACTGATCGCTCACCCCTCTGAGAGGATGTGTCTGACTCTATCTTAAGGATCTTTGCATTCTCCCCCAGTGTCCAGGTTTCGGTGCTTTTCATCTGAAACGTTTCTCCCTGCCGGCTGAACTCTCTCTGTGATTTAATGGTCAATGTATTACCATCATCAGACCACGTGGCGACCGAAACAGTACTCCGGTTTTCGTTCTTGATTATATTCTCTTTTCCATCCATGGTCAGGGTTTCGTTTGTAGTCCTCTCCTGTCCGTTCCTGCCACTGCGGGTGCGTTCGATTGAAATGGTGTTCCCATTTTGCTGAACGTTCATTTTGACGGCTGAGAAAGTCCTTCCCTCGCCCAGATTGCTTTTACTTTCATTAAGTATCCATTTTCCGGTAAAATCAGCTTTTCCCGCTGCAAAAGAGTTTATTGGAATAAGCAGTAGTGATCCCATAAAGGCAACTACAAGAAATTGAAAGATTTTCTTTGGTTTCATGGTGGTTTCAGGTTTAGTGAATTCATGCAATTTACAACATTTCCGGATTTACTGCATCTCCCGGAAGTGCCATGCCGGGCATACACGAAAAAAAAGCTTACCGTTTTCACGGAAAGCCTAACATAATACCGGTAACAAATCACTATTTCACAACCCTGACCTTATTTGCAATCTGGCTATTACCGGTGTAAATAATCAATAAATAGATACCTGACTCCATATCATTCACAGGAAATTCAACCGTATGACTTCCCTCGTATGCATATCCAAGATCTCATACTTTTAATTGCTGACCCATTATGTCATACATTTCCAGTCTTATGTTGCTGTCATTGGTCAGTTCATAACTTACATTAACATATTCTCTGGCTGGATTGGGATAGATATTTACATTTAAAGTGCTCGAAGTAAACTCCCTTATAACAGTTGATTGAGGTAAGATAACAGCATCAATCACATGTACCACACCGTTATCAGCTTCCAGGTCCTTTACGGTTACCATGGCATCATTGATATATACATTGCCATCCATGATCTTCACGGTGACACTTACCCCGTTCAGAAGGCATCATCGGTGCTTTCTTCAATGATGTTCCAGACAGTCTCCTGTGCAGACACCATATTTGTAAACATAACCGATACAACAGCCAGAAGCATCAGTCTGAAAAATCTTAAAGATTTTGTACTGCTTAAAATTTGTAAGTTTGATTTCATGATAGATTTGTATAGCCATATATATCAATTAGATAGAAGCTATAAAAAACGGGTTTTAACAAATGGTAATCAGTTTGAATTACGCGAGCGCATTCTCCGAAGCTCTGCTTCGGGGTTAGCGAGCACAAATTTAATAATCAATTAATCGACGATTCCTCGCAGCAAGCTGCGAGGAGAGTCAATTATTGTTGAGGATTTTCAAAATACCCTAACATTTTATCGATTATCTCCATTCCAGCCCTTCTGCCGGTATCATTGAACAAGGTAAGACCAGACCGGTCCTTAAGTTCAATCTGGATGGAAGCATCAACTGTTTCCTTGATCATTCTTGACATTGAACCCTTTACCGGTGCCCTGAGGTTTCCAGGTAAGTTGTTGGTGGCTTTTACATCCAGAACCAGGTCTTTATTAACCAGTGAGATTTTCAGGTTGTTATCACGGTATTTAAGAGATTCAATATGCGCTTTGGACCAGGTCGAAAAGTTATATAACTCCCTTCCTACTTTAAGATATGAGATAAATCCGATGAAATAACTGCCCAGCCAGGGTATTTTGGCTACTGAGAAAGTGAAAGATGCCTCAGACGTATCGAATGTATTGCAATGAAGCCATATCCAGGATTCAGGGAAAGACTTACCCCAGTCTTTTTCAATATACCCCGTGCCGGAGTTAAAATTATGTTTATCAGTGTTAACAGAAACAACACCCTCTAAATTATGGCCCATTGATACCACCCCGTGCTTGCATTCCATAAATGGCACGAATGAGTACCAGCCCATGATCCCCGGATTAATTACGGTTGAGGGATATGGATCAATGGTATTGAATTTTATTTCTCCCTTTATATCCTGCGTTTCATTGCTCAGATCAAGTTTTATCCCATCAAATGAGAAAACGGACTTTCCCACCTGCACCTTAAGTTTTTTTGTCGAAGCCTTAAATTCAGAAACGGGATATTTAAAATAGATAACCTCACTCGTTATACCATTAATAACCTGTACGAATGAATGCTTGCTGTCCTTTGACAGTGAAATACCCGGTATAAAGGAATAGACCGTTTCCCTGTCGGCTGATACCTGCTTAAAATACCAACCTTCGAAATAATTCTTTCGCCTGGTGGATCCCTGGAATGCCCAGGGCTTAAATAATTTCATCCCATTAAATGCAAAGTCTCCCTCGCGATTTTAATGATTGAAAAGGTCCAGCAGCATCGATACCATTCCCTCTACACCGGTGCTGATAGTCGCCGGATAATCCGGATAAAAATAGGCAGTATGCAGGCCGGGAACAGATTCGCCCGATGATATTCTTTCAGGATGAATGCAGCCCAGCCACATCAAACTGATAGGTACCTTCTCCGGGGTTAGTCCGTACTGCCCGAAATCCTCCCCTACCATAAGTGGCTGGATCTCTATAACATTTTCCTTTCCCAGCAGGTCAGTCAATACGGGGACCAGCCGTTCCGTCAGGGCCATGTTGTTGATAACCGGAAGTGTGGACTCATCCTGAACCTTAACTGCCGGGTATTTCTCAGGAGGAAGCCCGGCAGATGCTGCCAGGCCGTTACCGATTCTTTTCAACGAGGAAACAATGTGTTCTCCAACAGCCTCATCATAATAACGTATGGTAAGTTGCATCTTTACCTCCTCAGGGATAATATTGTGCCTGGTCCCTCCATGGATGGATCCGACGGTTACCACAGCAGGCTGTAAAGGAGGGAGCTCCCGGCTCACAATGGTCTGGATATCCATGATCATCCTTGCCGCCAGCACAACAGGATCAATGGTCCGATCGGGTAATGCTCCATGACCGCCTTCCCCGTAAACAGTAATATCTACAGAGCTGACTCCTGCCATTATAGGCCCGCCTCTGTAACCAATGGTACCTGCAGGAAGCTTATCACTCACATGGAAGGCTAATGCATAATCCGGGACCGGGTATTTTTGATACAGCCCTGCCTCAATGGCATTTTTTGCACCTCCGCTTCTCTCTTCAGCCTGCTGCGCTATCATCATAAGTGTTCCTTTCCATTTTTCCTTCAGATCTAACATTGCCCTTGCGGTTCCTGCCCAAACTGTCATATGCATATCGTGACCGCATGCATGCATGGCAGCCTGCTGGTTTCCTTCCCGGTCAGCTGTTATTACCCTGCTTGCATAGGGAAGTCCTGTCTTCTCTTTAATGGGTAAGGCATCCATGTCGGTCCGGACCATGATCACCGGGCCGTTACCATTCCTGAATAAACCAACCAGGGTGTTTCCCCCGATTCCCTCATGCACCTCAAATCCCATTGAATTCAATTCACCAGCCAGCATCCTGGCAGTGTTGAATTCCATGAATGAGAGCTCCGGATTCTGGTGAAGGTTCAGGTAAAGATCCTGAAGATGATCCTGATATTTTTCAATGCTGATACCTTTATTTTCCTGAGCATAATTCGATAGTGGTAAAAACAATCCAAGAACTATAAAAATATAGGTTGATTTAAACATAGCAGAAATGATTATTAATTTGGTTGTAAAATACAATTTATTTCTGATCAATAGCAATAACAACAAATACAATGGGTACGAGCCAGATCATATCTGACAGCAGCATCCATGAGCTTAAAACGGGTAAGCATATAGTCCGTGAGAATAGTCAGGGAGCTATTTTTGATTTGAACGATTACCATTAAGGCTGTTTTAAGTTTGTCCAGTTCCTGCTTCAATACTTCATTAAACAGTTCCACCTTGCTTTTTATATAGTAATACAGGACTCCTTCTGCCTTATGGATGTTTTTAGCGATCTCATTAATTAATGTTTTATGAAAACCGTACCTGGAGAAATATTTGGTTTCCTAGTCAATAATCTGGCTCTTCACATCTATCTCAGACATGGGATTTGGAAAGGAAGCCGTTCACTCAGCTCTCAACCTTGCCATGCATCAGCAGGTCGAGAGCTTCATTGAATGATCCGGCCGCAGTGATCTCTCCTGAATTAACAAAGAAAATCTCATCGGCATTTTCAATGGTATTCAGGCGATGGGCAATGACCACCTTTGTGGTGGATACCGGCAGGTTACGCAGAATTAGCTCAAGTTGCTTTTCAGTTACGGTATCGATATTGGCTGTCGCTTCATCTAATATTAGCAGTTCGGGCTTACGTAAAATAGCCCTTATAAATGCGACAAGCTGTTTCTGACCAAGGCTTAAGCCATTACCTGTCATCCGTACAGGTGTATCCAATCCCTGATCAAACCGGTCAACAAGGTCTAAAAGTTTTGTCTCTTCCAGGGCACCTTTGAGTTTACCATTGGTGAGACCTGCGCATTCAGGGTTGCCATACAGAATGTTATCACGTACGGTTCCGGAAAAAAGCAATGGATCCTGTAGAATAAATCCTATCTTCGATGCCCTCTCACAGGGGGTATAAGACCTTATATCTCTGCCATCTAGCAGGATGGTCCCTTTCGATGCATCGTACAATCGTGCGATCAGTGATGCTGTGGTTGTTTTTCCACCTCCTGTGGGACCAACAAAAGCGTAGGTCCTGCCTCTGTCCAGGTTGAAATTTACATTATGCAATACCTCTTTCCCGTTTGGGTAGCTGAACGAGACATCACCAAAATGAATATAAGACTTACCGTCATCCCTGGTTGCATTTTCAACAAATGACAGATTGCTTTTAAATGAAAGCAGATGTGAAATCCGGTCCATTGCCGCCAGTGCCATCTGAAAGCTTGCCCACAGAGCAGCCATCTGACGCAACGGATTATAGAAGTTGTTGATATAGGCAATGAAGCTGATCAACAAACCTATCGAAAAATGACCCCGGATAATCAACCATATTCCCATAGCCAATACGATAAGCTGACCTAAATTTGAGGCAAAGGTATAAACCGGGGTAAGTAAATTATTGGCAATACCGGCATGTACCGACCTTTTGTAATTCTCGTTATTGGCATCCCTGAACCGTTTACGGAAATAATCTCGCCTGTTAAATGCAATTACCACCTTGAAATTCGCCAGGCTCTCCTGGATCTCTGCCGATAAGTTCCCAAGGCTTTTAAGGCTCGCCTCGTTCTTCCTCCTGATCCAGGGTGAAACAAATTTTGTAAAAATCCACAGGATAATAGCAGGGGAGAGTGCAGCCAGTCCAAGCGGCAGGTTGATGACCAGGAGGAGTATGCCCGCTCCTGTCATGGAGATCAGGCTGCCAATGAAACGCATCAGTGATTGCGAAAAGAACTGGTTTACCCGGTCAGTATCGTTGTTGATCCTTGATATCAGGTCACCTGCCTTATTCTGGTTGAAGAAATCAAGCGGCAATTCCTGCAGTTTATTGAATACAGAATTTCGCAGGCTGAAAAGCATCCGCTGGCCTATTCCACCCATAAGACGCATCTGGGCATAGTTAACAATAAAGGCTATGATATACATGGCCAGCAGGATCCCGGAAAAGAGAAGTAACCCGGGATAATCTTTTGCCAGGACATAAGTATCTATGGTATAACCCACCATGTATGGTCCCAGGAGGTTAAGTCCCGCGTTCAGGAAAATGGCGGTGAAAGCAATAATCAGGTTGCGACGTTCACCACTGATAATAGCTATGAGTTTACTGATCGATTTAAGAACCGGAAGCTTTTTGGTTTTTTTTTCTGATGGCTGATTCAGATTATAATTCATAATGTTGTGTGCTTTTATGTGAAATATAGATAAGAATATATTCATTATAATGGTCCATTAGATCCTTATGTTTACCGGAAGCAATAATTTCTCCCTCCATAAGGAGTATGATCTGGTCAAAATGCCTGACAGGTGCAATTTTCTGGGTAACAGTCAGTAGTGTCAGTCCGGGAAAATTTTTTTCAATATTGCACAGGATCTTATTCTCTGTTTGCCGGTCAACCCTGGAGGTAAAATCGTCGAGCAGCAGGATCTTTGGATTTAAAGCCAGTGCCCTGGCAAGCATTATTCTCTGCTTTTGTCCGCCGGAGAGGCTTGTTCCCCTTTCTGAGACAATAGTGTCAATTTTGTCCGGAAGTGATTCGGTAAAATCAGTCAGTTCTGCCGTTTCAATTGCTTTTACAACGGAATCCTCCGTTACAATATCATTGAAGGCAATGTTTTCCCTGAGGCTCAAATTGAACATAACACTATCCTGAAATACAAATCCAATCTGGCTGTGGATTATTTCTTTTGAATATTCCTCTATTGCGATCCCGTCGAATTTTATACTGCCTGTATCAGGAGGAATGAGGTTTGACAGAAGGTACAACAGTTGACTTTTTCCTGCTGCAGTCGGTCCTATAATGGCTGTCCTGCTGCCTGCCTTCAGGGAGAAAGAGATATTTTTAAGCACGGGTTTATCACTGTAGTTCAGATTTACATTTTCAACCAGTATGTCTCCTTTTATATCAGTTGCAATTGTTCCGGATTCTTTGGGCTTCGGTTCATGAAGAACCATATTTATCCTCTCATATGAAGCGGTTGCAGAAGCTATGATATTGCTCATGAAGCCGATCATCATGACCGGGAAAATAAGCATGATAAGGTAGCTGTTGAATGCGGCAAAATTACCGAGCGTCAGAGATCCCAATACCACATAATGTCCTCCCAGAGCAAGTATGGTAACTATGGCCAGGTTTGATACGAACATGATAACGGGAATTAAAACGGAAAAGAGCCGCACTATGTCCAATCCCAGGTTGCGTGATTCAATGTTCTTTTCAAGGAATTTCTGGCTCTCGGGTTGCTGGGAATTCAGTACCCTGATAAGTGCCGAGCCCAGAATACTTTCGTTGATGATCTTGTTTAGGCCATCGATTACCTTGCGACTTTTTCTGAAAATGGTCCTCACCTTACGGAAAACAATAAAAAAAGTGGTTGCGATAACCGGTACGATTAAAAGTACAGCAAGGGCCAGTTTTCCGTTTATCATTATTAAAAGAACCGAGGCACCGATGATCACAAACAGGGAGGAGATGATGTTGACAAATGCCTGGGAAACAAACATCTTAACCGAGTCCATATCGGAAGTAAGATTGGTAAGGAATTTGGCCGGATCGGACCTTAGAATATATGAATAATTCTGTTGTGATATTTTATCCGACACCCTGTTACGAAGATTTTTTGCGACTTTTTCAGCGGTTAAAGTCTGGATTACTCCCTGACCCAGCGTAAAAACAAATATCCCTGCAGCAGCAATAAGGAATTCGGTGATCACAGTTCTGGCATTAAAGCCTCCGGCCGAATAGGCATCAATAGCCCTGGCAATAATTTTCGGGATCAGAAGGTTAACTGCACTTCCAGCCAAGGCCAGAACGATCAGTACGATGACTATTCCCTTATAAGGTCCAAGCACACCGAACAATGCTGATTTCTGCTCTCTGCCTTCCTCCGATTTCCTTCCGGATTTACCCATACACTGATAAAAAACTTTGCAAGTAACCTATTTCAAACCATTTTCACTCAAATTCCAGTGAATTAACCAATATTTTTCATTCTTGTTTTATTATGGAGTAAATTTCTATACCGGCGATTTCTTGTTACTGTTTCTTCAATGGTTGACAGATCACCGGAGGATGTTCATAAAACAGCCTTAAATCCCCTTTTTGTTCCTTTGAAAAAAGATACTGTCTACTTACATTTGATTAGCTGAATAAGTGATTATAAAACAATCAACTAATGAAAGCCGTTTTGTCTAAGATTTTTGTACCGGGACTGCTTACGATGTTATTTTTTACCGTACATGCACAGAATTTAAGTTATACTTCACCCGGAGGATTAAAAATGGGATTTGGCCTGGGAAGTTCTTACCAGGCATCGGATATAAAGAATTCAAAAGGAGGCGGTTTTGATTTGTGGCTGGGTACTCCGATTTATCAGCGTGAAAACGCGTTTTTTGCCCTGGACTGGAGATTCCGTTTCCTTGCCGGTTATAACCGTGCCTATGATCACAGGATGAATATTGACAGCAGCTATAATAATATTCATCTTACACATTTTAACTACGATCTTGAATTAGCCTTAACCCTGAACCGTCTTCGTGAACGTACACGGATTATTCTGACCGGATTTTTCGGGGCGGGGATTACACATGGTATTACCTCGGCTGATCTGCTGGATGCATCAAATAATAGTTATGATTACTCTTCCATTCTTCCAAACAGGGATCCTACTGAAATTCTGGCAGATCTCGATCAACTGACGGATAAGGATTTCGAAACCCGCCTGTCGAATAAAGCATCAATTCTGCCCACTGCAGGGATTTATCTGGGATATGAGTTTACGCCCCATTTTGCTCTGGGATTAGAACATAAAATGAATTTTTCCCTGAGTGAGCATAACAGCACTTTTGGTATTGATATGGATAATCAGGTACTGAAGGGTTCTTCTCTGGATTTTAATAACTACACCAGCATTGTATTCAGGTGGAAGCTTGGAGGAGGCTCCCCGGGAAAAAGCACTGTTTCTGCTCAAGATCCCGATCTCGTAACGACTCCGGTGGTTTACCCCCCTCAGGTTGACATTATTACTCCTTATACCGATCCCTATGATGCGACTGAAAGCAGTGTTAAAGTCACTGCCCGGATATTGAATATTACACGACAAGAAGACATTTCTGTAAAGCTGAACGGGCAGAACCAGGACTTTGTATTGTATAATTCAATTAATCGCCTTGAGATCAATACTAACCTGCTAACAGGCAGTAATTCGCTGGAAATTTTCTGTCAGAATGAAGCAGGAAGCGACAGTGATGATTTAATACTTCGCTACCGGACCCCAACTGTTGATAATCCAGATGAGATAATGGTTAGCGAAAAAAATGCCGAGGGGATTGCAGAAGGGCAGACGAACATTACCTATGTAAAACCCGAATCTGGCCCCCCCCCGGAGGTGAAAATTCTTCGGCCATTCGCTCCCCGTTCCAGTTATTCTGACTCCAGAGCAGAGATCCTGGCCGAGATCAGCAATATTGAATCGCGCTCGGAACTGATCTTTCGTATTAATGGAATGAAAACGGATGATTTTTCTTATAACCCATCCACAAAGAGCCTGCATGCAATTGTCCCGTTAAATTCAAGTAATACCCGTGTATTTATCAGTGCTCAGAACAGGTTTGGGTCGGACAGCGATTCCAGGATAATTATCAGAGAGACTCAACCTATGCAATACCAGCCTGTACAAAACCAGTTTGTGCAAACACAACCAATTCAAACACAACCAGTTCAAACACAACCAGTTCAAACACAAACTGTGCAGACCCAGCATGTTCAAACCCGACCCGGGCATAACCCACCTGTTCAGGTCCAGCCTGTTCAAACCCAGCCAGTTCAGACCAGACCCGGGCATAACCCACCTGTTCAGGTCCAGCCTGTTCAAGCTAAATCCGGGCACAATCCACCTGTTCAAAAACCACCGGTTCAAAAACCACCGGTTCAAACCCAACCCTGTAATCCGCCTTTGGTAAGTTTTAACATTTCAGAAGTCAATTCTGTACGTACCACTCACCAACTCAAGGGTAATACTAAAAACCTGAATAACAAGGGACAGGTCACCCTCACTGTAAACGGAAGACGGGATATTGAATTCCGTTTTGTGCCTGCAACAGGAGAGATCAGCAGAAACTTCAGGTTCGATCCCGGTTCATACACGATCGTTGTAAGTGTAAACAACGAATGTGGGAACGACAGTGAATCCAAACAGCTGCAGGTTATTGAAATACAGGGCAACGAGCCTGGTGAAGACAAAAATAGTAGCACGGATGCAGGCTGGGTAAGAATCAATCCCGGAAATGCTTCCTGGGAGTTTTGCCTGCAAACTGTACGAGGTAATTATAACAGAAATGATCTTTCAAATCCTGGTTTTTCGTACTCGGGAACAGCAAACAGCCTCTATATTAAACCAATTGCCGGTGGTGGTAAGGCCTTAGTTAATGGCCGTGCCTTCAACCTTAATCCCGGCCAGTATTACCTTTTCAGTGGCAATTTGAAGGTACAGGTCACTAACAAACGACAGGGTGCAATGGGACAGTGGTCGGTATACGTAGAATCCAGCACAGCGCCCTCAACAGGAAAAGGAAATAACAGGCCGGACAGTCCATGTGAAACAGGAAATAAAAACAGGAACCGCTGATCAAATCAATATTTCCATCAGGTGATCGTCAAAGGAATAAGTTAAATATCGATCATCACCTTCATTGATCTTTCACCCTCTTTTTCTATGAAACTGTAGGCATCATGATAATTTTTAAATGGAAAACTTCTTGTAAAAAGCGGATCCGTTTTAATCATTCCTGAAGCGATCATCTCCGCAGCCAGTTCATAATCTTCATGCCTGTACATCATGGAGCCGAAAACATTCAGTTCGTGTTCGCCCAGATAATACATATTCACCACGGGATTTTCTTCGAAAACACCCAGAATGATCACCTGCCCCCCCTTTTCCACATATTGCATCAGCATATCCAGCGAAGCCTTTACTCCTGCTGCTTCAAATCCGACCTGAAATCCATCATTTCCAAAAAAAGAAGCCACTTCTTTTTCAATAGAAGTTGTCCCGACATTTAGCACTCCTTCAATACCACATTGTCTTGCTATGGATAAA
>CAZIAU010000011.1:11950-15791 GCA_964536755.1 uncultured Bacteroides sp.
GTTTTTATCACCTTTCCCGACCCCCGTGCTCTCGCGTTTTGAGCGACGAGGTTCCCGATGGTTCCCGCTCCCGAAACCATAACATTTTTACCTTTTATATCTGTACGGTTGGTAGCATGGGCACC
Source organism: uncultured Bacteroides sp. (assembly GCA_964536755.1). Lineage (GTDB taxonomy): Bacteria > Bacteroidota > Bacteroidia > Bacteroidales. The sequence goes on from CAZIAU010000011.1 coordinate 12,076, forward strand.
AACTGCCGAAGGCTCAACCATGGCACCCTGTTCGAAGGTCATATGATCCGCTAAAATCACAATCCTGTCTTCTTCTACAACAAATAACTCCTGGGCCGCCCCCGGGGCCTGGAATCCCTGAACTTTTAAATCCTGACATGCATTATACTGTCCTCTTCTGCAGGGGCCGCATACTCCACAAACAAGTTGTGGACGCGCCGTTGCTTTCATACCCGGTTTTATTCCATGAACTACTGCGCCTGTCGCCTCGACTACTGCCGAAAATTCATGGCCCTGGATTACAGGATAGGGTGTAGCCGGGTGTTTCCCATGATAAACATGCACATCTGATCCGCATATCCCTATTTTTTTAATTCTAAGGAGGATCTCATTTTCTTTCAGCTGTCCCGGTTCAGGTACCTGCCTGAATTCTATTACTCCGGGAGATAACATGACTGCCTGCCGCATAAATGAAATTTATAAACGTGATACCCTGTCAATAACAGAGATCTATTAATTATTCTGCCTCTGACACACTTCTGATCGCTACATCAATACCATGCCTGCGCAGATTTCCTGTCATACGAAGATAGGTTTCAACAAATTTTTCGGACCGGACCAGGTTGCCGAAAACGGGCTTGATATTAAGGAAGGCAAATGGATCCTTATCCACAGAAGATTTTGCTCCCTCTATCAGTATTTCCCTCATTGAATCCTGTATTTCACCAGTATCCCCGGTTGTCTCCGCCATCTCCAGATTTCGGCACCATGCAGCAATGATCAAAGCACTGCATTCCAGTGATCCTCCTCTTTCCAGCTGCTCCCTGATGGTCGGCAATAAGAACTTCGGGATTTTGGCAGAACTTTCCGAACATATCCGGGACAGATGATCACTTATGTATGGATTTGCAAATCGCTGCAGAAGGCTGTTCTTATATTCTTCAAGGTCAATTCCTTCATTCCAGTTAAGAACCGGTGTGGCTTCATAATCCATGAATTCACGGAGAAATTTTTTGATCACAGGATTCCTTAAGGTTTCATCTATGGTTTTATAACCGTACAACGATCCTGTAAATCCAAGTAAAGAATGCCCTGCATTTAACAGCCTGATTTTCATTTTCTCATATGGCCCGACATCTTTCACGAATTGAACACCCACTTTTTCCCAGTCAGGCCGCCCCTCTGCGAAATTATCTTCTATGACCCATTGAATGAAGGACTCGCATACTACAGGCCATCGATCTTCGATGTGATATCCTGACATGAGGTCTGTAATATCCTGTTCCGAAGTTACGGGTGTGATCCTGTCAACCATGCTGTTGGGGAAGGTTATATGTTCTTCGGTCCAGCTTATCAGATCCGGATTACATTCCTTCAAATAGGTCATTAACATCTTTTTGCAAACCTCGCCGTTCTGCTGAATATTGTCGCAGGACATAAGAGTGAATCCTGGCGCACTCATATTTTTTCTTTGAAGCAATGCAGCAGCAAGGTATCCGAATATGGTCCCGGGCCGGTCAGGATGCTGAAGGTCCCATTGAATATCTGGTTGCGAAAACATAAACTCCCCTGTGGAAGCATCATAGTTATAGCCTCCTTCTGTAATGGTCAGGGAAATGATCTTCACGTCAGGATCGGCCATCTTCGAAATAACAGCAGCGCCATCAGCCGGGGCGTAATAATATTCAACTAAAGAACCGATTACACGCAGTGAGAGGTTTCCATCCGGTTCTTTGATCACCAGGGTATACAAACCATCCTGCCCGGTAAGAGTTTCATACATTTTCAGATCCCGGTCCAGCAAACAAATGCCGCAGATCCCCCAGTTCTTTGTCCCAAGATTCAACAGCCGGTCCGTATAAAAAGCCTCATGAGCCCGGTGAAAATTTCCCACACCCACATGTACGATCCCGGTATTAATAGCTGACCTGTCATATTCCGGGACCGCCACCCTTTCAGAAATAAGCGGGAGGTTTTTACTTGTTATACTGGTTATTGTCGACCTGCTCATTTTTTCTGGAATCGTTGCAAAAAGACGGCAAGGATTATAATCATTCCTTTGATCACCTGTTGCGAATAGGCCGGTATGGTAAGCAGGTTCATTATGTTACCTATCATACCCAGGATTAAAACACCCAGCAGCGTATTTACTGCAGAACCTTTGCCCCCCATCAGGCTTGCACCCCCGATCACCACGGCCGCGATGACGTCCAGTTCCATCCCGATTCCTGTAACAGGTGAACCAACCGATGTCCTTGCCGTACTGATGATTCCCGCCAGCGCTGATAATCCCCCGGCAATGGCATAGACACTGTATTTATAGAGTGTCACTTTGATCCCTGATAGCCTAACAGCCTCTTCATTACTTCCAATGGCTATCACAATACGTCCGAATGCATTATATTTCAGAAGTATGAACGTTATAATAAATACGAGGAACATGATCAGGGCCGGGTTGGGAATACCCCAGAACTTTCCACTTCCGAAATCCGCCAGGACAGCAGAAGACTCGCTTATAATTATCGGGGCACCTTTTGAGAACATGAAACCCAGGCCGCGTACAATAGACATCATGGCAAGCGTTACGATAAATGGCGCCAGCCGGTGAAAAGCGATCAGGTACCCCTAGACAGACCCGGCTAATATTCCAATTAACAGGGCTGCCAGTACCGCAAAATATACCGGCATATGATGGGTAAACAGTCCGCACAGTACACCGATCATGGCTACAACAGAACCTACGGAAAGGTCTATTCCACCGGTAAGTATCACCAGCAGCATCCCCATACTTATGATCCCCACCGGGGCCACCTGCCTCACCAGGTTCGAAATATTATTCGCTGTAAAAAAAGCATCCGATACAACTGCAGATACCAGTAGCATTACCAGGAAAATAAAAACTGTATTATTTTCTGTTACGAACTTCAGGTATTTCTTGATTTTCATTTTCTCGCTTAAGCTCCTATGGCTAATCTTAAAATGTTTTCCTCTGTAAAATCTGTTTTACTCAATTCACCCCGGATCGCCCCTTTCCGCATGACCAGGATCCGGTCGCATATTCCCATTAATTCTTCGGTTTCTGAAGATACAAGAATGATACCCATACCCTGTTGTGAAAGCTCATTGATCAGTTTATAGATCTCCACCTTGGCACCCACATCCACTCCCCGTGTGGGCTCGTCGATCAACAGCACTTTGCACTGCCGGTTTATCCATTTGGCCAGGACCGTCTTTTGCTGGTTGCCACCGCTCAAAGTTGCAACCTCAGTATTCTCACTGATGGCCTGTACCGAAAGTCTTTTCATCAGACTTCGGACGATCTCCCTTTCTTTTCCCGATTGAATGAAGCCTAGCTTATTGGTGATCCCTCCCATATTAGCCAGGCTAATATTTATTTTGACAGATAGAGAAAGCATAGCCCCATGCTGCTTACGGTCCTCCGGCACCATACCTATCCCGATCCTGATTGCCTCGAATGGTGAATTTATCCGGCATTTATTTCCATATATGAATATATCACCCCGTTCAGGTTTATCTGCTGCTTCGATCGCTCTTAACAGCTCGGTCCTTCCACTGCCAACCAGACCGGCTATACCGAGTATTTCACCTTCGCTGACTGAAAGAGTCACGCCGTATTCCTGACCTTTAGGTATAATCCCATCCACCCTCAATAATTCCTTACCTGTTACAGGCCGGCGATCCGGGTACATATTATCCAGGGACCTGCCAAGCATTAA
>CAZIAU010000012.1:0-8972 GCA_964536755.1 uncultured Bacteroides sp.
CAATGACTGATAATAGAGGTCCGCACCCATAGGCCTTCCTGTGGATTGCTGATACTCGGGAATACCTGGTGTCTCATCCCAGAACTCTATCCTGTTCTTCTGGTAGGAACCATTCACCGACACACTATAGCTGAAATTGTTGGAACTGCCGTTATATCCCACGATAAAATCGACTCCGCGGTTGGATACCTCACCAATATTTTCGCGTGGAAGTTCTAATCCGGAGGAAGCGGGAACGGAAGCATTTCTCCACCAGAGGATATTCGTACGGAGATTGTAGAAATAGTCCGCAGTCAGGGTTATATGCTCACCCACATTGGCATCGAATCCGATATTGGTTTGGTTCGCAACTTCCCATGTTACCTCCGGGTTGGCGATCTGAAGCTCACCCATGGTCTTGGTCTCCAGGTTATAGCCGAATATATAGGGCTGGCCAAAACCGTAACTCATGAGATACTGGTACTCTTCAATACGGTCGTTCCCGGTCTGTCCATACGAGCCGCGCAATTTGAAATAATTGATGAATGAGAGATTGTCCTTCCAGAAATCCTCTTCCGATATCCTCCAGCCCAATGAAACTCCGGGGAAAAATCCGAATCTGTTTTCGGGTGCAAAAATATAGGAACCATCGTACCGTGCTACGAATTCAAACAGGTACTTTTCACGGAAGTTGTAATCAAAACGTCCGAAATAGTTCAGTCGTGCACTCTCAAAGGCTTCTCCGGTATTACTTTTTTCAAGATCACCACCCGCAAACAGCTGATCGATTTGGTTGCTCACATAATACCGGCGGAAAGCACTGAAAGTCATCATACTCCCGGTTATCCTCTCGGTTCCGACCAGTACTTTAACATTATGATCCTGCGCTATTGTCCTTTCGTAATTGACCAGTGCATTCAGGGTGATTCTCTGACCCTCGGCGGTCGATTGCGTCAGGCGCGGATCATCCAGCCCCGTTTTATACCTGTTAAGAACGGGCACACCGTCAGCATCTCTAGTGACCTTGTCCCAGCTGTTCAGGTACCAGGGGATCTGCCAGAGTTTCCTGTTTTCGAAATTTTTATCCACGGAAGCATTCCCGGTAACGGAAAGGCCTTCGATCCATGGTATGTTGATGTTCAGCTTTATAACACTCTCAAAAACATAGCGCCTGCTTCTATCATATCCCCCCTGATCAGTAGCTATGATGACCGGGTTATATCCGTATTCAATATCCGGACCGGGCAGACCATTGGGCCAGTATGCCGGCATGGTAGGGAAGGAATGCTTGCAAAAACGGAAAATCTGCTCGGAATCGAACGGCGAATAATTCCTGTTCTCCTGCCTTCCCATCACGTCAATGCCAACCGAGATATTATCGGTAATCTTCCCGTCAATATTGCTTCGGAAATCAGCCTGTTTATAATTGGTCGCACTGTTAATATAGTTGCCATCCTGGAATTTATAACCCGCCGAGAAGAAATATCTCAACTGATCCGTTCCCCCGTCAATCTGAACGGTTGCATCATTCTGGGGTGAAAGGGGTTTGTAAACTTCTGCAAACCAGTCAGTGTTTGGATATAACCAGGGATCCGAACCATCCCTGTAGCCCTGGATCTCTTCCTCTGAAAATGTCGGCTGCTGGTTTCTGTATGAATTGATTTCATTGACCATGGTAGCCCAGGTTGCCGCATCGGTCAGCTCAGGCATGACTGTAGGGGCTGCCCATCCCTGGTTTAAGGATACAGTTAACTGTGGTTTGCCCACTGTTCCGCGTTTTGTTGTTACCAGGATTACCCCGTTGGCTGCCTGTGATCCGTAAATTGCAGCAGAGGCGTCTTTTAATACGGTAATACTTTCAATATCCGTAGATTTCAGGCCCGTCAGGTCCCGGTTGGCAATACCATCGATGACCACCAGCGGTGAGTTATCCCCAAGGGTGTTCGAACCCCTGATCCTTAAAACCGCATCATCCTTTCCCGGTTCTCCTGTTCTGCTGACAGCCACCAGGCCGGGAATCTGTCCTGCCAGCGCATTTGTCACATTAATCGAGGGAGATGACTCGATACTCGCACCATTGACTGTAGCAATAGCCCCGGTGACGGTGACTTTCTTTGTGGTTCCATATCCTACCACCACCACTTCATCAAGGCCTGTCATCTCGGTGGCGAGGGCCACATCTATTACAGTCCTGCTCCCTACAGCCACTTCCTGTGTGCCGTAACCCACAAACGAGTATACCAGCACGGCATCCTCACCCATCTCCGTTGTAATAGTGTACTCTCCGTTAATATCAGAGATAGTTCCAATACTTGTGCCCATCAATTGAATACTGACTCCCACCATTGCTTCACCGGTCTCAGCATCTGTAATTGTACCTGAAACTGTAGTTTGTTGCTGAAGGCCGGGAGCCGCATAGGCAGTGACCACCATAAAACCAAGCAGAAGTATGCCTGCTATTTTTAACGATAGCGATAACTTCTGCGATTTTACATCCGGCCAGTGTACCAGATGTTGAATGTGTTTGTTTTTCATAGAGTTAATTATTAGTTATGCATGATTTTATCTTGCTCAGAAACCAAAAACATTTGGGTTGCCTCTCATCGCACAATTGAATTCTTCGACATCCAGTGTCGATGTTAATCCAGTAAGAGATTTATTATTGCAGTATTACCAGTATACACTTACCGAACGGAGTAAATATATGCTAACTCCAAGTATAATGATAGTACTATTATTAGGAATAATGATCCTAATATTGGAATTTCCAGTCAAAACGACAATTAAAATACCATGCAGGACAGAAATCGGTCACCCATCGGTCAGTATCTATTCATTACTGCTCTTGCTTTCTCAACCATTTCTGCAGCGGGTATGCTGTCCAGCCTGCCCAGCTCAAAAGTTTGCAGCACATCATCCAGTTCCTTCATTTCTTCACTTCTGCCTTCATTTTCATACTGCTCTCTCAGGATCCTGATCTTTTCAAATGCCTGGACCCCTTCGATAATCTTTTCGAAACGGATGGATGTACGGGGACCCGGGTAGAATTGAAACAGCGTCCCGGCAGGATAACGTTTCCACCTGGTATCGAGCAGGGGGTTGGCAACCCATGTATTATAGGCCCAGAACAGATAGCCTGTAAGGCCTTTGGCAGAGGCATACCATCCAAGCCATGCATTTTCAGCAGGCGGCGAGAAGGTATATCCGGTGGGATACTCTTCCACACAGGCAGTATAAAAAGTGGTGGGTTTCCCCTGCGCCTTTCGCTTCTCAAGTACAGCATCGCCAAAATCCAGGTATGAAGCCAGGCTATAATCGTATATGTCCGGTTCAATTTCTGGATGGTAGCTGTCCCCGGCAAGCGCGATCTTCCACCCCGGATCGACCTCCTTCAGCAAGGCTATGATCGCCTGCATGCTCTCCACAGGCCTCTCGTCCACCGCTATGGCAGTGATCTCAAACCAGCCCTTCTCCTTCAGGTGCGCGGTAAATTCCCTGATCATGTCCATCCAGTAATCGGTATAATCCCCGGTTCCGGGTGTAAGGGTAATGGAAACATTTGTTCCCGTGGCCTCATCGTAATAAATAAATGAAAGGTCCCAGGTGATCATTGAATAACACCTGATGCCCTTTGTTATACCACAATCCATTACGAATGATACATAGCGGTCGAACAAACTGAAATCATAATCCCAGGTGCCGTCCTTCTTCAAAGTCCACTTAATGAGACTCGGATCGTCAAAGTGAACATGGTCCAGTCCCCATGGCTGCTCGATGATGTTGGCCGTAATGTTTTTCTGTCCCGCACCGGCCAGGTAAACGAAATAGGGTTTCATCAGTTTGAAATGCTTCCTGCTCCAGAGCTTCACATCATGCATCCTGGCAATGGGCGCCGCGTACTGCCAGAAGTCCAGGTCATATTCCCACTTGTCCGGGAGCGGCAACAGGTGAGGCCTGACATTCAGTGATACCCTTAATTCAAAACTTTCACCTGCGTTGATAATGACCTTTCCCTCATAGGTTCCTTCGGGCGTATCCCCCGGAACGCGTATGCTCAGCCAGACCGGCCGGACCGTATTGGCTGCCACCGGTAACTTTTCGACTATATCAATGGGATCAGCGACCAGCAGGGAGTCGTCCACCGAAAGGTCCCTTTTGCCACACCCATTTCCGAAATCATCAGCCATCACATACCTTACAAAGTTTGCATCGATCTGTTTTTTAGATATCCGGTTTCCATTCCCGTCGGCCAGGTCCGACACACTGATGCTCATTTCCGGGATCCCGACTTTCGTCCACAGAAGGATCTGGGTATGTATCTTTTCACCCCTCCAGGCAGTTGCCCTCCACTCTTCCTGATATGAAACCTTGGGAACCTGCTCCTTTGGATACCTGACATTATCGCTGGCAAAGCTTACATTGATATCCTTACGGACTTTGGCCCACTCCTCCGGGTTCGTCTCCCTGGGATTGGCCATTTCCCTGTAATAGCTCTTCCCCGGTTTGCTGTAGCTCAGATCCTGGTTCATAGCAGGCAGGCATGCCAGTCCGGCCATGAGACCAAGAATCGTAATTTTGTGGTTCATTGTTATAAAATTTAGTTATTCCTTTGTTGGTCTGAAAGCTTCACGTTTGATCACCTTGCTGATACCTCCCAGAATTATGGCATTCGATGGCATGGTCCTGGTTTCCGGGTTTCCTGATGGCCGGGTGGACTGATAATCAGAAATCCCGTGCAGGTTAACCTCCCTGATCACCTTACCGAACCTGGGGTTGACCCACTCATAGGCATAAAAGGTGATGGGATTTCCTTCCGTATCGGACGAGCATTCAACAGGATCAGCCCTGTAGGCGTAGGCGTTCTGCGGCGACCCGGTGCGTCCCTCCCTTCTGTCAATGCTTCCCTCGCCACCCGGGTTCCACTCCAGGATATTGACCCCGTACTGAACCGGGACTGTAACGGTGAATCCATCTTCATAGACGATCTCGTACCACCCCAGCAGATCCGAAGTATCGAAAAAATCAGGGATATTATAGTAGGCTTTCTGGTTCATGGCCGGAAGCGCGGATGCATGCAGGAATATAAGGCTGCTCACATCTTCACCGATCTCTATGCCTTTTACCTCCGGCGGAAGGGGATTCTCTCCCGCACCATTCGATCCCACTGCAACTGCACAGCTCCCTGATTCTTCTCCGCCACCGGCCAACATGAACACCTTATTCCGGCTGCTTACCTCCCCTGCTTTTAAAGTGGCCAGGTTGACACTGAAAGCTTCACTATCTGAGGAGAGATTGAAGTTTGCAGCTATGTCGACAGGCTCTACCCTGTTGCCGTCTTCGCTGGGGATACGGCTGAGGCTCAGGTTGGACCTTATGAACGGCAGCTGGTCCGATACTATGGACGGCAGTTCTTCCTGATTAAGGGTATGAGTGGACCAAAGAAGGTTGGCGCAACCGAGAAAATCGATCAACAGGTCCTTTCCGAAATTAAACTCGGTGGTGGCAGCCCAGGAAGAAGGGGCCCCTCCAATCACATCGATTTTCTTAATCCGTTCATCCCAGTCACTGATGTTTGGTTTAAAATTTCCGTATAACTGTTTAAAGCCAAAGTCATATACCTCCTTATCCTTCTCCTGGTCCACCCAGAACCAGTTGAATATCAGTATGTCCTTGGGTATGGATTCTTTAACCACGGAGGGTGGCAACGCACCCGGTTTCTGATATTTCACACCGGTGGAAGAAACATCGTCCCTGGGCCCTGCATTGCGCACACTCTCCAGCAGATGGTCCCCCCACATGGCAACCTTGATCCCCCTGCCCTTCAGATAATCATAAATTTTATTGATATCCTGTGCATAGAGGTCATACTAGTTTTTATCCCTGCATCTGGGACAGACATCCAGTGGCATCCTCCATTCATCATGTCCGATATGGATCATTTTCGGGTGTATCACTTCGATGTACTCATCGTAAACATCAAATATCAGGTCATAGGAGGCCTGAAGCGACGGGCAATAGGTGTCAGGCCAGTTGTCCCCCGGATATTCCGAAAGTTCGGGGTGTCTTGTCAGCAGGTAATAAGAGTGGGTGAGGGAAGGTATTTCCGGGATGACCTCGATGAAATTCCTTTTTGCCAGTTCCACGATATCCCTCATATCATCCTTTTCAATGATCAATCCGTCTCCTGCATCATAATGGCTCGAAGTTTTTCCTTCCCCCCGTCTTCCTACCGAACGGTTGGATCGTGAATATTGCAGATCATTTGCAAATTCGATCCAGCCGGCATTGACCTCGGGATGACGGTCCAGCCGCATACAGTTCACTTCAATAATTACCTTGTTGAATTTGTAAAGGGCCATAAAATCCCTCAGAAAACGCTTGAAGAATGCAACATTCTCCGGTCCGGGCACATAAAGACGTATGCCCCTGAAGGGCAGGTTTGGCCAGTCAGTCACCTTTAATCCCTGTACACTGGTCCCATTCCCGTTATTCATCAGCTGGCGTAGGGATTGCAGCCCGAAAAAAGCACCGGGATCGTCCCAGCCCGCAATCACTATTTTATTGCTTTCCACATTCAGGAGATAGCCTTCAGCACCCGGACTTTTTTCATTCAATTCCAGCTTGTTTTCCCTGACATACTCCTTTATCAACGGATTATGGGCCGATCCCATAACCACCACTTTCCTTCCCCCGGGGATAGTTGCAGCAGGTTCAATTTTTACTGCAATACCGTACTTATCGCTTAGTTCCCTCACCAGGAACCGGGCCAGGAAAATATCATTCTCACTGCTCTCCTGCGGTACGATAATCGATATCGATTCATCCAGCAGAAACTCTTCGCCTGTAAGTTCCATCTGCTGGGGGATGGGGAATATGAGGATTTTTCCGGCAGCTTTGATCCCGGCAGGAATCATGAACAGGAATGCGGAAAAAGCGATTAACAGTGTAAGCGGGTTTCGTTTCAGATCTGGTTTCATAATAATAAAGATTTATAAGGTTTAATTTATTTCAGAGAATCGGTGAATGGTGATGGCCGCTTAATATAATTATAAAAATACTATTTCATGAATAACCTGCTGGTGGTTTTTTGCTCTGTTATTGATGAAAGCACCGCGACATAAACACATGTCCGGTTATTACCGGTCCCCCCTGCCGTATCCCAACCGATGTGGTGAACACCCGGCCCCGAATCATCATTGGTATACGACCAGACCAGCCTGCCGGTGATATCAAACACCCTGATCATAAAATCGCCCTGCATGGCCTTTGTCACGGTAAAAATCACATCCCCGTACCCCGAATTACCTGCTTCAATGGAAAAATCACCTGTAATTTCCGTTACGGGAAGTCCCACTTCATTTTCCCCCACCCTGAAGCTTATCTGATAGTCATCCGGGTTGGTGTCCTGGTCGTTGTCCCTGCATCTGCAATATATATTATAGGTGTTGTTATCTGTCATGCCGGTGAATAGAGAGGAGTGAAATATTCCCTCATCAGTGGAGAAGACATACTCCATTTCATCAAAATCCCTGTCCGGGGTCAAAGAATATCTGCAGGTGGCTGCCCGGTCGGTGGTCAGCGAAAGGGTGACTGAACCGGTACCCGGTGGCAGGGTCCCCCGGGGACTGAGACCGGTACGTACAGGGCCCCCGGACAGGAAGCTCCTGTAGTTGCATCCTTCGCCGGGTGAAGCTATCATAACCCGGTGGGGATTGACAGGATCTATCTCGATACTGCTGGCAAAAGGCCAGGACAAACCTTCGTTCACCTCTGTCCATGTCTCTCCCCCGTCCTTGCTCATCAGGATACCGTTCGACTTCACATCATAGCCTCCCGCATTGAGGGGCTTCGATGACACGGCATAGATCACCTGAGAATTTACCGGAGAAACCGCGACCCCTCTCATAAAATTATCGGTCCACAGCTTTTCCCATGTATCTCCCCGGTCCCTGCTCCTGTATAATCCCCGGCCACTCCCGTAAACGGCCGCATAGACCCAGTCCGGGTTCAGCGGATCTGTTTCAATATCCATAACCCCGGTCCATCCGTAATCCCAGAAATTACCAACTTTACTGCCCTTCATTTCCTGCAATCCCACCTCTTTCCAGCTACCCGGGATCCCGCCTGCGCGGGAACGCCATACACCTCCCGATCCCCCGGCATAAACAAGATAACCGTTAAACCGGTCTATGGCCGTAAAATGGCAGGTGCCACCGCAATCCAGCGACAGGGTCCAGTTATAGCCATCATCATTGCTCATATAGACATTGCGTTCAGCAGTGATAAACAGGGTCCGTTCGGATTCCGGGCTGTAGGGATCCACCGACAAACCGAAAAGAGAGGTTGTGGAAGGAAGTCCTGTGCCAGCACGTTCCCAGCTGTCAACCGAACCGGAATCGCTGCTCCGGAGGAGCCTTTTAACAGAAGTCCGGTCCTGTGCCTGGGCGGCCCATACCACTTCAGGTCTTGTCGGGTCGGCTGCGATAGTATAGGAACTGCCCCCGTCTCCCTTCCACTCTCCCGTAACAAAAGGGTCATTGCAGTTCTCCCAGCTCATACCGTGATCGAGGCTTCGAAAGAATCCCAGGTCAAAATAACCCAGGTAGATAATGTCTGGATCGGCCGGGCTGATCTCAATGTCAAACAGGACAGCATTATTAATTCCGCGCGATTGCCACCTGCCCGGGTCAATCTCATTGGTATAGAGGTTCCGGAAGGTTAGTCCCCCGTCAAAACTGCCGAAAACCCACTGGGAAGTTATCCAGAAAAGTGCATCCGGGTCTGACATATCCTCGCCAAATGTTTTGGCCTCACCATTGAATGTCGCACCATAGTGATAATATTTTGACCATCCGCGATCCCACTCCCCAATATCACTGTACCGGTTCCAGGTAACCCCCGTGTCGGCCGATGCCCAGACCCCGCTCCGGGAACCTCCGGGGTACTGGTATCCGAGCTCTATTAAACGGATAAATCCGGGATCCCCGGGATCG
>CAZIAU010000012.1:8982-15773 GCA_964536755.1 uncultured Bacteroides sp.
CCAGATGTAACCTGTACGGTGTGCCACCTCTGTCCAGCTATCCCCGTTATCCTCACTCCGGTAAAGGAACCCGTAATCATCCGGAAAAACCAGGTAGGTGGAGAGGTAGAGGGTGGAAAAGTCCGATTTATCAAATTGAATATCCTTTACCTCCCCCAGGGCGGAGCCGGTCTGTGTCCAGTGTATTCCCCCGTCCCAGCTCCGGTAGGCAACCCTCTGACCCGATGAATAACTTGTTTTTCCCGATAGCAGGTACATCGTATCGGGATTTTCCGGGTGAACCAGGATCTTCAGGATATGCAGTCCCCCGGGCAGATCGGCACTGATCTTGTTCCAGGTCAGTCCGTTGTCACTGCTGCCGTATACCTGTCCGTCCGCCTGGTTATATTTTGAATGCCAGGCAGCATAGGCTCTGGAACTGTCTGTGGATAAAACCTTAACATCGGTGATATACCCGTCACTGATCACCTGTGTTACCGTCGAACCGGTATCCGCGCTTCGGAAAAGCCCGTGTTCGGTCCCGATAAACAGCACAGCTTCATTGGTGGGGTCAAAACCGACTCCGCATACATGGGTCGATGTCAGTCCCCGGAATGATCCGATCAGGTCCCAGGTTTCCCCTCGGTCCAGGCTCCGGTAGGCACCCGACAGGTCCCCTCCCGCTAAGATAACTCCGCCCGGTCCGGCCCCAACCACACCAAACGCGCCACCTGCCCCCGGATTGGTGGACTTCCAGGTACTGTCCGGACCGGCAGCCTTCAGGACCCCCGGAGATCCCGTTACTGCCAGGGCCACGATAAGGGTGAAAATTTTATGTCTGATTCTGAGCCTCATCTATAAATGCCAGTATATTCTCTATGGGAATGTCCCCCTGCAACTCATGGGAAGGGGCCAGGATGTAACCTCCGCCCCTGCCCATTATTTTTATCCTTTCCCTGACCTCCTTTCTTACATCCTCAGGTGTGCCGTGGGGCAGTGTTTTCTGGGTGCTCACTCCTCCCCAGAAGGAAAGATAATTACCATACTCCTTTTTAAGGAATTCAAAATCAAGTGCTTCAGCCTGAAGCGGAGATATCATATTCACACCTATCTCAATCAGATCCGGTATGATCTCCCTGATATCGCCGCAGGAATGGATCGATACAGGCAGGCCTGCATTATGCACGGTATCATACATTTTTTTAAGCCGTTTCTTGAAAAACCTCCGCCAGGTATCAGGATCCATGATCAGTCCATGCTGCTTGCCCCAGTCATCTCCAAAATGAAATGCGTCTATGGGAAACTGGCAGAGTCTTTTTGCAATGACCAGGTTAAATTCGGTAATCCGGTCAAACAACTCTTCAATAAACCCCGGATTGGCCAGGAAATCCATCAGGACAGGTTCTATCCCTCTCATGATCCAGGCCCTTTCGTATACCGAAAAACCAATTGCACCCATTATATACTTGTGGTTATTCCTTTCTATAAATTCAGGGATCTCATCAAGCTCCATGATCTCACCGGGATCTGGAAACTCATAACCCTTCAGGCTCGCTTCCTTCAGCGGATGATCGATCACCGTGCCAATATCCTCTCCCGGCTTAAGCTCCCATGTGGCTCCGAATGCATCTTTAAATTTACCGGAATCCAGTTCCCCGGTCTGAAATATGGAATAGTAGCTTGGTTCAAACATGGCCAGATGATTTCCAATAATAGCATCAAGCTCCGCGGTGCCGAAATATTCCACCAGTTTCATCTCTGCTGCTGAAAGGCAATCAAGCTGGTAGGGGATAAAATCGGTTTCCTGATGGCCTATGGCGGCTTTAACCCTCTCCTTTTCAGTCATTTATTCTTAATTCATAATTATCCCATGAGCATAAGCCTGGCAACCCCGTTCATGTTGCCGGTAAAGATCCTTGCCAGGTAAAGGCCGCCCTTCAGATTATGGCCATTATCATTTTTTGCAACCCACTCCACTGTATGATGCCCCTTTTCCTTCATGCCCTCTACCAGGGTAGATAGTTTTCGCCCGAACATATCATATATTTCGATCCTGACATGGCCGCTTTTAACAAGACTGTAAGAGATCGTCGTGGATAGTTGAAAGGGATTGGGATAATTCCGGATGAGAAAATTATCAATAATAGAAAAGTGAATCTGATCGGCAAACGTGGAGTCGACAACTGCCAGGGCCGAATCGGATTGGATAATGGTGAAAAAATCACGGACAAAACTACCGTCCCCGTCCGGGGTATTGCACAGAAAGTACACATCCATCCGTTCATCTCCGTCCACATCAATGACCACAGATCCTTCAACCTCCGTACCACTTATAGTGGTTGAGAAGATCTGGTATTCAGCGTTGTTTGTGACCGCATCCCCGCCCGGGGCCACCTCGATAAAAATTGTACCCTGGTGCGGGTTCAGACCGGAGCCTTTGTAATATGGCCCGTCACCATCCTCCCTGCCGTTACCACGGTCTATGATGTTGTCGTAGGTAAGATCTGTGGATTTACCGATCAGATTATCCAGCAGGAATGACCGCTCATAAATTGCATTATGACCCTGAAGTACCAGGTCCACCCCGTATTTTTCCAGTTCGGTCAGCCAGTAATCCCTCTGTTTCTGAGCAGTTGAGCTTTCATCCGTGGTGTGATACCCGCCACTGTGGAAGGGGCGGTGAAGGCAGGCGATCAGCCAGTCCGTACTGTCCCTGTTCAGATTTTGAAGGTCGTTCTTCAACCACGACAGTTGAGCACCGTTAATGTCATCGATCTCCGTGGAGAGCCCCACCACATGGATATTCCCGTAATCGAAGGAATAATAGTCCCTGGATTCTGAAGGGTAACCTCCTGCCTGGCCATGCTCGGGAGTGGAGAAGGTGGCATAATAGTTCACAAAGTTATCATGATCGTCATGATTACCTTCAATGGTGTAGAGGGGCGAATTCACCAGTACGGGTTCAAGCTGACCGAAGTAACTCTGTGTCAGTTGTTCCTGCAGATCGTCCTCCGTCTGGTCACCCAGCGAGAGTACTAGGTCAGCATGATAACTCTCATCATTGAATATCCTCCACCTTTCTATTGTCTTATCCCTGGCAGGATTATCCCCCACATTGGACTGACCGAAGTCCGAAATTACCCAGATCCTTGTTTTTCTTTTTTTTCCGGATGGAGGGGCTGTTTCGAAATAATACTCCCCGGAGGGGCTTAACGTATCTACGGTATAGTAATACCTGGTTCCCGCGAAAAGCCCCGTGAGAGTAACCCGGTGGAAAGTTGCCGAATCTGCTTCTTCAGCAATTTCATCAAGGGATTGAGGTATAAGTCCGTAGTATACTCTGCCCAAACTTTTTTGTTCCGTATTCCATCTTACTGTAATTCCATCCGGGGTAACTACCTGAAGGTACGGCATACGGGTAACCTGAGCAGATAACTGTAATGATATGATGACCAGGATCAACATCACGCCCGGTCCCATGCCTTTAATTATCCTTTTATTCATTAAATATCTGTACTATATGAAACTTCATCAATCTGTTGGAGTAAACAGGAAGACT
Source organism: uncultured Bacteroides sp. (assembly GCA_964536755.1). Taxonomy (GTDB): domain Bacteria; phylum Bacteroidota; class Bacteroidia; order Bacteroidales. Next base: position 12,521 of record CAZIAU010000012.1, read on the forward strand.
CTGCATTCGTGCGACTTTAGCCCGGTGGATATGGAACCAACTGCATGTTTCACTTCCTTATGTTCCCATACATCGCGCACATTATAGCGAATACCGGGATCCAGTTCCAGATCTTCCCAGCCGGCAGTGGCAGTTGCACCCGTTGAATTCCTGTTCAGGAACGCGATAGCAAAACGGTCCCCCGAAAGCGGTTTCTGCCAGGCATCGAGACCGTCCCCGCTCATTACCCTGAAACCCTGCCTGCCCAGTTCATCCTGGTCTATATCAATGATCTCCTTATTTAACAGGATCTCCCTGGTCGCCTCATTCATATTGCGCAGGTCACAGCCCATCATCAACGGAGCTGCAAGCATACACCACATGCTCATCTGTGAACGGTACTCAATATCGTTGCAACCACCTCCTTTTATATATCCGGTGTTGTTAAGACCCACCACCAGCATGTCGGGATCGTTCCAGCCCCCCGGACCGGCAAACCTGCCCAGGTTGGCAGCCACATCTATTGATGTCAGTATACCGATGGGACTTGACTCGTTGCGGGGAGTGTCCCAGATATCGGCCACATCATAGGAGGTACGCCACAGATTTCCCCCTACCTCTTTTCCCCACAGCCAAGGTGAACGGGGTCCCCATTCACATATACTGAACACAATTGGGCGCCCGGTGGCCTTCAGTGCATCTCCCATGGCTTTATAGCGGTCAATGGCCATGCGGTAGTCGTTATTGGCAGAGACATAATCGGGGCAGAAACAATAATCATACTTCACGTAATCAACTCCCCACTCTGCAAAAAGCTGTGCATCCTTCTCCTCGTAACCGTAACTCCCCGGCTGTGAGCCGCAGGTTTTAGTACCTGCATCGGAATAGATGCCGAATTTTAAACCTTTTGAGTGTACATAGTCGGCCAGGGCCTTGATCCCCGACGGGAACCTGACAGGATCGGGATACAGGAGCCCGGAAACGGAATCCCGGCCGCCGTGCCAGAAATCATCGATAACTATATAGGTAAATCCCACATCCTTCAGGCCTGAACTGACCATGGCATCCGCCGTTTCCCGGATCACCTCCTCACTCACGTTCTTACCGAAAGGGTTCCAGCTGTTCCAGCCCATGGGCGGGGTCAGTGCCAGTTCTTCCCCGGCCGGTGCCGGCTGTGACTGCTCACTACTGTTGTTTTCAGGCACCCCGCCTGTACATGCAGCCATCAGAACTGCCATGCATAGCAATGAGAATCCAATTATCATTTTCTCAATGGATCGTTTCATGATTTTTTCTTTTATTTATAATATCCTGTTATTGTTACAGATCTTTATAATACAGACTTTATTATTTGCTTTTTATCTCTATCCTGTGAGATCCGAGCCCGGCAGGAATTTCAATTACCTGGCTTGAGACCGGTCCGTTTTCCATTTTTACCCCGTCCACCAGGACCGATGCATTATCTCCCAGGTTCTCCATGAAACCGTCAGACAGTTCCAGTGTCCAGTGTGACGGTTTCGATTCGAAATATTTGCAGTAGTGCCCGTCATAACTGAACTCGATAGGTGTCCCCTGCTTCAGGCTCCCTGAAACACCTGCATGCATGTAAGCACACATTTCATTAAATCCCATCCACTGTTTGTCCTTCCATCTCTCTATCCAGTCCGTATTATCTACCAGGTTGATCCTTCGCCCTCCGGCTATCTCCGAGCCGAGAAGCTCTTCGGTGGACATCTTCAGTAGTTTGTCCCATCCTGCTTCATCTTCATCTGCCGGCGCATCGGTCCGTTCTGTCAGGTCAAGATCGTGACAGGTGAATTGCTCCGGCATCATCATGCTCAGTTCAATGGTCCGTTCAATCCCCACATAACATTCCCGGCTGACCCCCAGGCCGGCAATGGCAGCAACACGGCCGTTATCATATCCTCCCTCTGTCCCCTCTCTCAGTTCTGCTCCCGGCCGCACCTCTGCGGAGAGGGCCACAACACCGAACGCTTTTTTAATTGCATCAATCCCGGTTTTGTATATAAAAAGCAGATCATTGGAGGGTACCGGTACAGCACCCCGCCTGACATCCACCACCTCATTATACCAGTCCACAAATGCCAGTTCCCCGTCTATGGGGCTGCCCCACCAAGGTCCCGGCGGCGAATCGAGGTCCCAGTTCATATGTGACCATGCCCTGTGGGCCTGCATCTCGAACACCCCCCGCCGAAGGCCTTCATCAAGACCTTCCTTGGTGGAACCATAATCCTGCCAGTTCCCGAATATGTCTTTAAATGGCTCAACTGTCCACGGTTCCACTATTATCTTTTTTTCGGGATCCGCAAAACCAGGTGTAAGATTTTGTACCATCATCAGGCCCCTTTCCTCCAGAGGTTTGATCAGGTATTTCAGGAGGGTCTCCTTGCTTGGTGTGGGATAATGCCACCTGAGGCTCCAGGCATGCTCGCTGCAACCCACGTCATCCATAATAAAAATGAACCCGTTTTCAAAATTGTCGTTAAAAACACCGTATCCTATGGCATATACAAGGGACTTCCTTAAGATAACCCTCATTTCAGGGTATTTACGGAACCAGTCTTTACCCCCGCCTATCCATATCACCTTGGTTTCATCGTTCACATCCCTGACCACCAGCTGGGGATCCTCTCCCATTGTCCCTAACACGGTGACCGATCCTGATGCATTACACTTGACCTTGCTGATTACTTCCGGGTTACTGGATAGTTCCACGATCCCTGAGTTGATCCCGTTCGCCTGAGGGATACTTGGCGGGACCTGCCTCTCCGCATCCGGCAGAGTGACCCCGTTGGCTTCACTTGTAATAAAGTGCCCGCCAGATATGTCAAGCTTCTCCGCTGATCCGGGAAAAGTAACTGATGCAACTCCTTGATATTCAACACCTACCAGCTCTGCTACCTCCTCGGTTTTTATATTGTCAAACAGAGCGATCATACTGATGCCGTACTCTTCAACCGCCCTCTTAAGGGTCTGATAATGGGCAGAATAACCTTCCAGCACATCCGGATCCGCCATCCATATCACGCATCCGTAATTGGGATTTGCCTGTCCGTCCAGGAACCGGTTTATCTGAAGCCGCTGTTCATCCAGCCGGAGTACATCGAAGGGGACATCCCAGACCTTCAGCATGCTGACCACATCTATAAAATCTGTGCCCTGCACACGCCGTGTATCGATAGAATAGCTGAGCGGATCTTTCCACTGGTCACCGATAATGACCAGAACCCTGAAAGGTTTGGCACTAATATTT
>CAZIAU010000013.1:0-15565 GCA_964536755.1 uncultured Bacteroides sp.
CAAGCCAACATAAAACTAGTAAAGCTGGACCAGGCGAAAACCGAATTTCTTAATCTCATCAGTCACGAAATTAGGACACCACTGAACGGGATCTTGGTTCCTGCTCATATAATCAAAGAAAGTATAGGGACAGGTGAACTTGATCAAATGTTTGAAATCCTTGATCTTTCTGTCAGAAGACTTGAGAAATTTTCATTAACCGCATTGTTGATTACCCAGTTGAATACCAGAGGTAAAAAGTTTTCGAAAGACCACCATTCTCTAAGTCTTGTCTTACAAAACAGCCTGGATGAGTTATCGGAAAAAATGAGTAAGAAGCAAATAAAATATGGTTTAAAAGAAGATTCGGTTGACATGCAGGTATGGGGTGAATATGAATTACTGAAAACCTGTATGATCAACCTATTGGATAACGCTATACGGTTTGCACCAGAAAAGAGTGAAATAGAAATAAATATATTCAGCAACAGCAACAAGATAATCTGTGAGATTACCGACCACGGAAAGGGATTTAGGCCAGAATTGTTAAACAATTCTTTCGAGCTGTTTTCAACGAGTGAAGACAATTCTGATGGAAATATGGGAATTGGCCTTTATCTGTCAAAACTGATCATGGAAGTACATTCAGGAAGTATTGAAATTGAGAATCTTTCTACTGGTGGTGCATTAGTGAGATTGATTTTTAACGTGTAATGGCTGGGGTTGGAGAGATCACCAGACAATGTAAATCACAAAATAAATATAAGATATTAATAAAATGGGGACACAAACTGATATTTCCGATTACCCGATTCTGGTTGTGGATGATAATATGAAAAATCTCCAGATAATCGGGAAGATTTTAAAACAGGAGGGATATCGTGTTGAATTTGCCACAGACGGTGAAAATGCTTTGGAATGGATCGACCAACAGGATTTTAACTTAATTCTGTTGGATATCATGATGCCGGGTATGTCCGGTTACGAGGTGTGTGAACGGATTAAACAAAATGAGGAGAAAAAAGATATCCCAGTCATTTTTCTTACTTCAAAAACTGACGAGGAGAGCATGGTTAAAGGTTTTGATTTGGGTGCTATTGATTATGTTGCCAAGCCTTTCAATAAAAAGGAATTACTAGCGAGGGTATCAACCCAACTAAAAATAAAACAATCTCAAAGGGATGTGCTTCATTACCTTAATGACATCGAGAATAAAAATAAACTGATAACCTATAGTCTAAATTATGCCAAACATATCCAGAAATCAATAATTCAACTGAACTCAGATATTGAAGATGTTTTTCCGGATTACTTTGTTTTTTTTCAACCTAAAGATATTGTCAGTGGCGATTTTTATTGGTTTTATAAAAATGAAAATGGTGTTATTGTTGCAGTAATGGATTGCACAGGACATGGAGTGCCTGGAGCGATGCTAAGTATGATGGGAATTACTCTTATGAATGAGATAGTAAAAAGTAAAGAAATTTTAATTCCTGATCAAATATTAAACCATTTACGATCTAAGTTTATTGAGTCTTTTGGACAGAGAGGCATTGATCATATAGTTACAGATGGGATGGATGGTTCCGTGATTTTATTTGATTTTAACGATAAAAAACTGAAGTTCTCTGCAGCTAATCGTAGCGTTTACATAGCTCGAGAAACGGAATTAATAACATTAAAAGGAGATAGGATGCCGATTTCATTCTATTGTAATATGGATGATTTTACAAAACAAGAATTATCTCTGGAGCCGGGTGATATGATATACATGTTTAGTGATGGGTATGAGGATCAGTTTGGAGGAAGGAAGAATAAGAAATTCAACCGCAAGACCTTTGGCAGTCTACTAATGGAAATTCATAACAAATCCATGAATGAACAGAAAGTAACATTATCTGACACTTTCAAGGAGTGGAAAGGAGATACTTTTCAGGTTGATGATGTTACTGTAATTGGAATTAGATATGGATAACTTTATTGTCCTGTGTATCAATTCTAGCCTGAATTATTCATAAATAAAGGAGTGAAAGTTCCCTGAAAGTGCTGAAGTATCAGTAAATAGGTAGTGTAAAGAATTTTTATAATCTGTTCAACCGGGCTTTGGCTTCGGTCAATATTTCTGCAGTGTTAACATTCTTTACCTTATTGAGGTTGAAAGGACACAGAATATCATCCAGTTCATTAATTCCTTCAACATTACCCTCTTTTGTAAATTGCTCACGCAAAATCCTTATTTTTTCAAAATCCTGTATTCCCTCAATGAATTTTTCAAACCTGATTGAAGTTCTTGGCCCGGGATAAATCTGGTATAAATCGCCGGCCGGCCAGGTGCGGAAGCGTGAATCATGCAGCGGATCCTCCACCCAGTTGTTGTATGCCCAGCGGAGATAGCCTGTAAATCCTGCTGCAGATGCATACCAGCTGATCCATACATTCTCTGCGGGAAAGGAATATGTAAATCCATTCGGGATATCTGTTCCGCATGCTGTATAGTATGTGCTGGGTTTACCCTGTTTTTTCCGCTGCTCAAGATCACGCTGGGAAAAAGCCTGCCCGATATGCAGGCAATAGTCATAAACATCTTTTACCAGTTCCGGATGGTAGTTACCTGCCAGTGCTATTTTCCAGTCAGGATCAATTTTACGGAGAAGGCTTATCACAGCCTGCATCGCATCCAGTTCCCTTTCATCCATTGCAATAGCTGTTATTTCAAACCACCCCTTTTCTTTAAGGTGCCTGGTAAAATCGGTGAGCATCGGTGTCCAGAAATCGTTGTAATCTTTTGATCCCGGTTTGGCATTCTTAACCGTATCGACCCTGCCAAGTGATTCATCAAAGTATATAAATGAAAGATCCCAGGTCACCATGGTATAACAGTTGATGCGTTTATCAATACCACAGCTCATCATTGTTGATATGTACCTGTCAAAAACTGTGTAGTCAAACGACCATCTGCCGTCTTTTCTTTTAGTCCAGTAAATAAGAGTCGGATCATCATAATATACATGTCCTTTCCCCCAGGGCTGGTCAATTATGTTCGCTGTAATCGGTTTCTGTCCTGCTTTTGCAAGCATTTTAAAATATGGCTTCATAATTTCAAAATGTTCATCACTCCATAACGGAACATCATGAACCTCTGCAATGGAGGCGGCACTTTGCCACAGATCAAAATCGTATTTCCACTGATTAGCAGGAGGCAGCAGATGATCCAGGACATTTAATGATATTTTCAGGTCATATTCTTTCGATGCAAGGACTGTAACAGTCCCTGTGTACTGACCTGAAGGAATATCTCCCGGAACCTGAATGCTTATCCATACAGGCTGTGTGGTATTAGCTTTTACAGGCATTACATCTGTAATATCTATTGGATCTTCCACCAGAGAGGAATCATATTCTGTAGTTTTCCTGGGTCCGCATCCCCTGCCAAATTCATCGGTCATGACGTACCGGACAAATCCCGGTGTGATATTTTCTCTCTCAATCACTCCTCCCTTGCTGTTTACAAGATCATGCACCTCAAAACCAAGTGCGGAAATATCTGTTTTGGTCCATACAAGTATCTGGGTATGGACTTTTTCTCCTTTCCATGCTGAAACTTCCCATACCTGCTGATCTAGTTCCCCGGGGGTTTTCTCTTTGGGATATCTGACATTATCGCTTGCGAAACTGACATTTATATTTTTGGAAAGGCCCGACCATTCAGCAGGATCAGCTTTCGCAGGGTTTTGCATCTCTTCGTAGTGGTCATTCCCGGGTTTGCTGTAGCTGAGGTCCTGGCAAAACACGAGTCTGCCGGCAAGCAGAATGAGAATTAAAGCAGTTTTTTTCATGCGATTATAGTTTTATTATGTTAACGGGTTGTTTCAGTGGCAAAAACAGATAATGTGTTCCCTTCCGCCGGATCAAACTGACCATCTAAAATATTATTGCTTAAATACAAAGTTATTCTTTCACCTTTTTAATCCTATTGAATGACTAAATATATCTCTTTATTGTAATCAATCCGGAATCCGGAATTTACTGACTGTACACAGACTGTTGACATGGATTTCTTAATATCTTAAATTTATATGACTCATTCCCCGACAATGAAAAAGCCTACTTGCAGTCTTTTGTTTCTGTTTGTGACTCTGGTATCCTTTGCACAGGCAAATCTCTTCACCATGCAAAGCCGGACAGACAGCAGAATTGAGATCCAGCAGGTTTTTACCGGGAATTCAATCCTGAAACCATTTACAGATGCAAAGCCCATATGCGGATTGGCTATCTCCGGAACTATAATACTTCATTCAGATACCAGCATCGTCCGGGTTATCCTGAGTGATGACCAGAACAACGAATACCTGGTTCTTGAAGCGAATTCACTCCTGACAGATTCCATGTCCTTCTCAATAGAAGAATACGGAGAAGAAACCGCTCTGATTAACAATATCATACCCTCATCACTGATCGTGGAGGTGAATGATGCAATATTCATTTTTCAGGAAATCACGATAAGCAGGCAGGACATCTATGCAAAACAGGCAAAGGGAGATCTGTTCAGGGAGCAGGTCCGGCAAAAAATCCGGATAATCAATGAAAATCTTGAGAACAGGAATATACCCTGGATTGCAGGCGAGACCTCCATGGCGTTCCTGACATATTCGGAAAAGAAAGCCTATTTCGGAGATAAATTGCCTAATTTATATGGCTTTGAATACTACACCGGAGGCATTTTCGTGATGCCGGGGGTTCTGGAAACAGAGAAGAATACCTCAATCCAGAATATAAAAGGACTCTCCGATTCACCTTATGTCAAAGAATTCAGCTGGAGGGATGTTCATGGACAGAATTGGGTTACACCGGTGAAGAACCAGGGTGGGTGCGGGAGCTGCTGGGCCTTTGCTGCCACCGGTGCAACAGAGCTGATGGTCAATCTTTATTATAACCGGCACCTGGACCTCAATCTGGCGGAACAGCAACTTGTATCCTGCAGTGGTGCGGGGTCCTGCAACGGAGGATGGACCTATAAGGCGGTTCAATTTATAAGAGACCATGGAATTGCAGAAGAAGCTTGTTTTCCCTATAAAGCCTCGAATATTTCTTGCTCCGGTATGTGCTCAGATCCTGAGGAAACGATCAAAATCGGAGCATTTAAGAATAACTTAAGCAGAACCATTGAGAATTATAAAAAAGTAGTGCTGAGCGGGGCAGCCACCATCGCAATTCTCCCCTGGCGGCATTCCATTGGCCTGGTTGGTTTCAAAACATTGTACGCCGGAGACAGGGTTTATGTTAAAAGCAGCACAGAAAGCAGGTGGGTGAATATTGACAGTAATAGCCCGCTGATCGGTATGACTGCATGGCTGATCAAGAATTCCTGGGGAACATCCTGGGGAAGTGGTGGATATGCCTATGTCGTCACCAATATGTCAGATATTTACCCCAATGATCCTTCCCTGTTGGCTGGTGCAATTACGAGCAAGCAGTTTTCCTTTAACGACATTATATGCACAGACAATGACGGGGATGGATATTACTGCTGGGGTTCGGGCACCAAGCCCCCACATTGTCCAGACTGCCCTGACAGCCCTGACGGGGACGATTCAGATGCCTGTTTCGGCCCCAGGGATGAATACGGTAATCTGCAATCATTTTATGCGCCGGAACCATATGCCGGCGATAAAACAATATTCGAAGGAGAGCCGGTCCCTGACCTGACGGCGGTCGGGGAATACATCCGGTGGTATTCAGATTATGGCCTTACAGATCTGGTATATGAAGGAGCGTCATTTGCCACCGGCCATGCGTCACGGGGAATCTATACCTATTATGTGACCCAGACTCTTTCAGAATGCCAGAGTCCGCCGAAAGCTGTTCACCTGATCATTTTAGAGGGAATTACTCCGCCGACAACAGAGGATGTGGAGGTCTGCCACGGAGATCACAGATTGTTGAATGCAACGGGAGAAAATATCAGATGGTACAGCGATATCGCGCTTATCCATCTAATTCATGAGGGAAATACCTATTCCCCTGTAGTTACGGAGACCGGTATATATGACTTTTATGTCACTCAGACCATTGAAGGGATTGAGAGCCCTTCAGCCACAGCGACTTATACCATAAAACAGCCCCCGGGTCCCATCGATGCGGAGGACAAGGTATTCTGCAGTGATGAAGGTCTTTTTATGTACGCTTATGGAGACAGCATCAAATGGTATACCAAGGAATTCTCGGATGAATTATACGATGCGCGGAATGGCAGAACCTATAAAATCGTTACCATAGGCGGGCAGGTATGGATGGCGGAGAACCTTGACATCGGGGTACAGATACAGGGTTCAGACGAATCTTCGGATAATGGGATCATCGAAAAGTACTACTACAATGACGATACTTCCGTTGGAGAATTATACGGCGGACTTTATCAGTGGAATGAAATGATGAATTATTCCCATGAAGAGGGTGCACAGGGTGTATGTCCTGACGGGTGGCATATCCCAACCAATGATGAATGGAAAATACTGGAGATGGAACTGGGCATGAGTCCGGATGATGTGGATGTATTGGGTTTAAGGGGGACAGACCAGGGGCTGCAATTAAGTTCAGGAGGTTCCTCCGGGTTTGACGCGCTTATGGCTGGTAAACGCCAACCGGACGGATCCTTCTTTTCATTGGAATATTACGTAACATACTGGAATTCTAGTGAGTATAACAGAACAATAAGTGTGTTTTTCGACCAGATCTATGCATCCAAATCGGAGTTTGATCCGCTGGAAAATGGATACTCCGTACGCTGCATTATGAATGATTCTAAATTTGTGAAAGAAGGGAAGAGACTTGATGTTTCAGATTATGAGACGGGCGAATATACCTTCCGGGTAACGAATACCTATGAAGGATGTGAGAGTGATCCGGATACTGTAAGACTGATAATTCGTGATACACCTTCCACGCCGATCGTGGATGATTTTGAGTTTTGTATGGGGAAAGATGTTCCAATCCTTGAGGCTCAGGGTGAAAACATTAAATGGTATCCTGAGTTACCGGAAACCACATTTATTGATGAGCGGGATAATCAGGAATACAAGATGGTTCGGATTGGAAATCAGGTCTGGATGGGTCAAAACCTGGATTATGGCGTCCAAATACCAGGTTCACAGGAATCAGCCAACAATGGAATTATTGAGAAATATTATTACAATGATGATCCTGTTCTGGGACCCGAATTAGGAGGATTGTATCAGTGGGACGAATTAATGAACTATTCCAATGTTGAAAATACCCAGGGAATTTGTCCTGCAGGATGGGATGTTCCTTCCAATGGAGATTGGATCAGGCTGGAAACAGAACTGGGTATGAACCAGGCTGAGGCAACCATTATAGATCAGAGAGGGACCGATCAGGGAACACAACTTAAAGCGGGAGGTTCCTCCGGATTTGAAGCATTAATGGCAGGCAAAAGATCCCCGGATGGAAGTTTTGGTTCTCTGGAATACACGACATTCTGGAATTCCACCGGGTGCAACCGGACATTAAGTTCCAACTTTGATGGGATCTTTGCTTCCAAATCGAAATATGACACCGTTACAAATGGCTTCTCTGTCCGTTGCATCATGAACGATTCAGCGTTTGTCAGCGAGGGAACACACTATTATCCGGAGATTGATCAACCGGGGATCTATCAGTTCTCAGTGACTCAAACGGTTGAAGGCTGTGAAAGTGACAGAGCATATTGCAGTGTACTGATAAGTGAAAAACCATTACCTCCTCAGGGAATATCTTTGACCATTTGCGAGGGGGAAGGACTAGATACCATTGAGGTAGGTGGAGAAAATATTAGCTGGTATTCAGATCCAGGATTGGATACCCTGATCCGAACCGGGAACCATTATCTGCCGGATAATCTCACTCCCGGCACACATTTGTTTTATGTCACACAGTCCACCATATATTGTGAAAGCGATCCGGCTTTAATTGAACTAATAATTAAACCTGCACCTGAAGAACCTTTAGCCTCTGATGTTTCTGTTTGTTACGGAGATACAGTTCCTGATCTGTCGGCACTGGGGGAACAGATTCAATGGTATGGTGATCCGGATTTGAAGGAATTGCTGCATACAGGGCCGGAATTCGCTACAGGCATGACTGATACCGGAACATATATTTACTATATTACTCAAACGTTTCAAGAATGCGAAAGCCCTGTGAAAGAGGTTGACCTGAAGATTATTGAACTCCCTGAGGCTCCATTTACGAACGACATACAAATATGCGAAGGAGAGGAAATTCCGGTTTTAGTGGGAGGGGGTGAAGGCATTCGCTGGTATGACAGTCCGGATCTGATCAAGGTAATTTATACGGGCAAAGAGTTCATGCCGCTTCTGGAAGAACCAGGATCATTCAATTATTTCATCACTCAAACCGTCCAGGGATGTGAAGGACCCGCTCACATGGTTTCTGTAAAAATAGTCGAAGATCCGGTCATTGATCTGGGGGAGGATACCTTGATCCTGGTTGATCAAAGTATTCTGCTGGGTCCCTATCCTGTGGAATACCAGTATCTGTGGAGCAACACCTCAACAGATCCGTTCTATTTAGTTTCCGGATCATTGGCCGGAACCGGTGAACACATTATTTCAGTGCAGGTGTCGAACAGTGGCTGTATTTATAAAGATACCATACGTATCACTGTGCAGGATAATGCCGGGGTATTTGTGAATGACCCTGGGGAATACATCCGGGTATATCCAAACCCGACTTCAGATATCATTTACGTGCAGTTTGAAAGGGACATCTCTTCAGAGGTAAGACTCGAACTGTTCGAATCCAGGGGAGCCATTGTCCAAAGGATTAGAACCAGAGATATACAAATGATCAGAGAGCATCCATTCAGCATTGAACTTCGGGGAACCGGAATCTACTATCTGATCATTAGCATTGACGAAAACACTTATCACTATAAAGTTGTCAAGCTGTAATAGTGGCAGATTAGGTTAGTATTCTTCCTCTTCTTCAATTCTATATTCTTCTTCATCTTCATTACTATAATTTTCATCCTTATCAATCCTATATCCTTCGTCTTCTTCATCAAAAGCATATTCTTCTTCATCATCTTCATCAAAACCGTATTCTTCTTCCTCAGCTCGATCCTTTTCTTCCTTTAAAGTTTGATCAATAGCATCCTGTATAAATCTTTTAATAAACTGATCTGGAGTTTCAAATGTGTTCCGATAGCCAAACATTCGTATGTCATCATTCATTTTTTCAATCAATTGATCATATGTATTCCAACGCCATTTCAGGTCAAGTAGTGGATGATCATCTTTAAGTCTCTCAATATAATCGTATAGCCTGGCAAGTGCTTCCGCTGCAACTCTGTTACGTTCCTCAGGATAACGTTCCAGAAGCGTGGCTCTCCAAACAGTCGCACTATCTATCAGGTTTAACAAAAATTCCTTTTTCTCATTCACGATGGATAGGTTATTTAAACGAATGTAATTTAATAATTTTTCTTTATCGGCCTCTTTTATTCATAATTCTTGATGTTTGCCCCGGTCTTTGTATTGCGCCTAAATTCAGCAACAAACAGCAGCCATACCGACTGCCATAAAAAAACCCGGGGGGAATCTTGGCTGCACCAAGTTCCCTGCCCATTCCGGGGGCTACCTTTAGGAGACCAATTGGAGTTAACCCGAAATTTTAGCCAAATCCAAAGTCCAGCTGAGGATGGGGTATTTCCGTTTGTTTTTTTAGTTGCCCAGGAAATCGAGAGAATATATTTCGCAGTCCATCCCCAAGTGCGTAATACTTAAAATCAGGGATTCCAAATACCCTTTTCGCACTCTTCAGTATATGACCGGTCATGATCATTAACTTCTGGTTCTGATCCAAAACCACAGATGCGAAGTAGAACACAGCTAAAAGCAATGCCATCATATTTTGCAGGTGAGCATTACACTTTGGGAAGCCATGATCCCATAGACTGCTTCTTTAACAAAGCGTCTGGCAGTTTTATCCAGATCCTGTGAAAGTATCCCCATTTTTTTTAGGCTTATCACTTCCCAATCTCCTGAACTCCACGCCCAGCCAACATAGCAGAGAGATCAAGGGGAATTTTCGGGGTAACTTCAAAATACTTCAAAGCTTGACAAAGTTGGTATGTATTCTTACCTTGCTTGTAACATTTTTAAACGAAAGGCGTTATATTAGTGCCACCAATTATTATCTGGGCGCTATTGTTAAAATGTTTATTGGACTTGGATAAATTCAAAACCAGATGTTGGAAAAAGAATTTCAATATTATCTAAAGAACCAAGCAGAGCTGGTTAAGTTATATAATGGCAAAGTCATTGTGATTGTCGGGGAAAAAGTTATAAATGCATATCCCGATAATAAATCAGCATATATGGACTCTATTAAAACCTTTGAGCCTGGAACTTTTTTAATAATTCGCTGTACTCCTGGTGATGAAAATTATACTATTCACCAACGATCTCGAATTGTTTCTACCGCCTAAAACCCCATATGAGGAATAAGATCCTTAAATCAAAGCCTCTTCATATTACATTTGATCATAAGGTGCATGAGCTATACTGTAAGGTTCAAATAGCACACCCTGAAAATTATAATTACTTAGAGAGCATGGAGTATATGGGGATATGGGATACAGGATCTGAGGGGTGTCTCATTTCAAAGAACTTAGCAGAGAGGTTGGTTCTTCCGTAAGTTGGGATTAAGAAAGTGATCGGTGTAAACGAAGAAAAGCTTTCACCCGAATATCTTTTAAACATCTTACTGCCAAATGAAGAGTCCTTTGAAATGATAACCGCTCTGGTCGGGGAGCTTATCGGTGACGACGAAATATTGCTTGGAATGAATATAGTTACCCGTGGTGATTTCGCAGTTACCAACGTAAATCAGCGTACCGCATTGAGCTTCCGTACACCTTCAGTCGCCAGGATTAACTTTGTTGAGGATAAAAAGAAAGCTGAAAAAGAGGAAGCTGCGATTGCTCACAGACAACGTAAGGACACCAAACGCACACAAAAAAACGCAAAAGAAGAAGGCCTAGGTAACTTATGCTATCCCAAAATGTTATGAATTATATGATTTAAATTCTAAGGTTCGAATCAGTGCCGGACTCCAATTTCACCCCTGGATCCCCTGCCAATTAAGCATTCAATGATTGTGGGGGTCAATATAGGGGTCATTCATCCCCAAACCTCCCCTTTTCAGGCATCATACAAACACTACAATTGTGGATCCGCAAACGCAGCAAGACGCACTGATCCTAATCCCCTCTTCACAATTCCCTCGAATACATTAAGGCATTTTTTACAACGATATTTGACATGGACATAATCCTTGGAATGAACAGCTTCCTTTTCCATAGTTTTGAAAAATAAAAGGTTGACATTCTGATTGGCTTTAAGCCAAAGTTCGGGGTTGTATCAGATTAGTCAGGAAATTGTTACCTGGAATACAGATGAAGTTATTAACCGTTCGGCTTTAGCCTGTTAATAACTCAGTAAGCGGATGTTCAATTGATAAAAAAACCGCCCTCCGAAAGAAGAGCGGCTTTTAAACTGCTTCACATTGATATGAAAAATCATTACGTACCCCGGTGCGTCATCCGGGTAGGGAGAGGGTATACTAATCAAAGGAAAAACGCCGATTAATGTTACGAATTAATCGGTTCTATTCCTTAGGTAAATCTCCGAAGATTTTCACATCTCCATGCCGGTTTATGAGGTCTTGAAGAAGCTGTAACAGGTTAATGACATGCTCATAAACTAAACAATCAGTGAAGATGTCATCCCTCGAGGATCTCAGTCCGGATTCTGTCCGGTCCAGGACTGCTTCATAGGCCTTCAATGCCAGGAACAAGTCCTTGATCAGGAATTCAGAATTGCCGGCCAGGTACCATAGCTCCTCCTGGAGCTTTTCCATTTGGATAGCTGAATCAAACATTTTCTTCAGATTTTCCCTCAATCCCTTCAGATCTTCTCCCCTAAGCTCTATGGCCCTCTCCCGGGCCCTCCGGGCCGATAATTCGAGCTTTTCCTGGGGAGATAGGGTTTCCTTTTTACGGGGATTTAGGTGCTCCATGGCCTTCAGAGCGTCTTTTAACACGGTTAGGGTCATATAGATCCCTTGACGAAATTCTTCTTTGGGACAATCATCCAAAAGGAAGTAGGCATAAAACATTTCATCCAGGTATTTCTGGAAATCTTCAGGATCTGCAGAGATTAAAATGTCATCAATAATCTCTTCGGCTGCTTTTGAATTTGCAGAATGTGGAAAATGCCTAAATTAGACATTCTCAACTCATTAACTTATTAACTTATGAAGGCAGAGGTTGAAGAATTTCTTCAACAAAGCTTCGATAAACCGAATAATGATTATTATTCAGATTTCAATAATGCAGGGTCTTTACATGTAGATAAATTAACGACTACATTAAGGGGCGGAGATCCGGATAGTATGGAATTCCGTATTGAACATTTCGCGAAAAACCTTGATGCTAAAATTGAGGCTCTAAGGATACTTAATCGAAAAACCAGATTTATTCATGAAGCAACAGCTTCTCCTGAGCATTCAACAAATGAAAGCAATACAGATATTCAAACAACCATGAAAAGTATCTTTATTAGTCACTCAAAAAAGGACATTGAATACGTCGACGTTTTAATCGATATCCTTGAAGCAATTGGAGTTCCAAGTGGTAAGATTTTTTGCACCTCGTTTGAAGGATACGGAATCCCTTTGGGAAATGATTTTTTGCAGACAATTTAGGATAAGATAAGCGGTGACGTTCTAGTTCTTTACTTGCTATCCGCAAATTTCTATGATAGTGCTGTTTCTTTATGCGAAATGGGTGCTGCATGGATTAATGCAAAGGACCATATTCCGATCCTGATTCCTCCGTTTGATTTTAAGGATATCAAAGGGGTTATTCCCACTACTCAGGGTATGAAAATTGACGATCAAACCAAACTTAACTCGTTAAAAGCAAAATTAGATCAATTAATGGGCCTTGAGAGTGTTAGCATAAACGTCTGGGAAAGGAAAAAAAGTAAGATACTCAAGCAGTTAATTCAACTTCTTGATGATAGTAGTAAGAAGAATACTAAAAAGCAATTAGAGGAAATAAAAGACGTATCAAATTCGCTTTCTAGTGATGAGAAAAAATATTTTTCTTATGCAGAAAAGAGAATACTCGAATTAAGCAAAACTGAGTGGCCCACTGATTACAAGATGCGGCTTGATTTTATTAAACGACAAACTGAAGCTGTACAGAATTTGCGAAATTATCTTCCACCCGGGGTTTCAATTAAGGAATTCAAAAGAATTAGAGAAATGGGAAGACAGGAATGGCCTGATGATTATGAAATGCAGCTATACTATGAAAAGGAACAAGTGAACAGTTTAAAGACTATCAGGAATATTGAAGCGAATGATGAATCTAAAAAGTTTGTTTTTGTGGTGGAGGGTGTGGCTGTTTTCTCTGGGACAACACATAATCTTGCTGAAACAGAACAAAGGCTCAAGAAATCTAGAAAATACACTGTTAAAAATAGTCAGCGCCTTAATTGGAAGAGGGGTCGTATTGTAGAGATTGAATAGAATATTATATTATTAAAAAGTACTGACAATGGCTGAACAAAGAGACACGTACAAGTATCATTTTAAAGTGGGCCAAGTAATTGTGCACAGAGGTATAACAAATAACCTATTAGCTCGGGAATCTCAACACCGAAACTCTGGCAGATACACCTTCTATAATGGTCAAAGGCTTTATTGGTTAGATGGTCATATTGTCCAAATCGGGAATGCGACCACTAGAGAAGCGGCATTAGCCTGGGAAAGAGATCAACATGGTGGTTTTGGAGGAACTTGATGGACTGAACCGATTGATTAATATGAAAGCGCTCTCACCGGATACAGACAAAGCAGGACCTGGAGGAGTTGCTTAAGAAAATGGGGTAAAGGAGATGATGGGTTCAGCGGGAGTCTTTCAATCCTTATTGTTTCCAGGTTGAGGATCCACCTTTAGGCCCAATGGATTATTTGAAAGCAGAACCTTATTTATATCAACTAATGGATATATGATCCCCCTGAATATGGTCGAAATTGTCTTTTGGAAGAACATTCCCCGGGAATGAGCGATGGCCAATCGGACTGTGGATTCCTCGAAATCTTTGTCAATAATAAAATCTTTATTATCATCCTGTGTTACCAAGTTCTTCAAGTCTTCTACCTTAAAATCGGTTGAACATTCGTATTCGATTACCTTCTCTTTGATAGATTCCTTGCTAATTAATACAATGAATTTGGTCAGAACATAAAATCTCATGTCATCAAAATTCCATGAATATCTTAGTTGCATTTCAATCTTTGTTTTAAGGCTTTGGTCCTTAAAATGTGGGAAATGCTCCCTTGGATCAAGATAGAGATATCCTAATTCTCTTAATCCAATTATCGATATGAGGGTCTCCTGTTGATTATCCGACATGTTGCATCGGTTTAGGTTCAAGTTTAGGATCTTCTATTGGCATAGTTTCGGCGGCCTCATCAATATCCCCAATTTGATTTTTGTAATCAGTAAGATTTACTGTCCTGTAGCTACTTTCCGCCAGTGTGATAATTTCATTAAGATCTCTAAACGTAATGTCAGGAACTTTACCAACTGCCAACGATAAACCAACTAATTTTGAGAGCCTGTGGTCAAAATCACCGTTTAACACCTGAGTGATGTACCCTTTAGAGACTCCTAGTTTTCGAGCCAATTGTGTTCTGGAGAGTCCGTTTTCTTCCATATACATCTCGAGTATTCGAAATAGATCCAATTGGATTTTGGCCGTCCAATATCCTTCGTTTTTATAAAACATTTTGTGATCCATTTAAAGGCTATTTAGATATTGCTTCTTCAAATTCCTTAAACGATTCAAATCTTTCGGTTGATTCCTTCTATATCCACCAAGTACAAGGATAATTCCATTTTTTTGTTTAATGCAGTATATTCTGATATTACCCCCCCTAAATTCGTATTCCTTTATCTGATCATTTTTATCGGTACGAAGCGCCTTGAATTTTTTTGGTGGTGGATTGTTTCCCTCCGCGTAATATTCAATATATCTGTAAATCGTTGATGCCGTATTCTTTAATTTCTTGTCTTTCAGTAAAATATCGAAGAATTCATCAATTGGACATCTTCCGTCAATTACAAGTTTATCAACTTTACGTTGGTCTTTTACAAATGTCTTTAACGCAAATCTAGGCATAAAGTTTAGTTATTACTAAACTATTTAACATTTTTTCAACATTACCAATGTTAAAAATAAAATACCATCCTGTGAAAAAGGCACCCAGCTCCCCGGGTGCCCTTTTAGGTCAAATATCTCCGCTATGGCAGCGGTGATAAAGCAAAGATAAGGAATTCTCCTGAGATAATCATCTTTGAAATAATGACCCCCATGTTGACCCCCTAGAAAAAGGAAGCCCCGTAAACAAAGGCTTACGAGGCTTAATCTGCGGTCTGGACGGGACTCGAACCCGCGACCTCCGGCGTGACAGGCCGGCATTCTAACCAGCT
>CAZIAU010000014.1:0-15476 GCA_964536755.1 uncultured Bacteroides sp.
AAAATAGAGAAAGGATGTTTTCAATACACTGAATGAATAGTCAAATCCCTCCAGGCGGGGCTTATTAAACTTGAACCTTTCAGGGTCACCACCCAATGCAAGCTGATCAATATGAGGTCCTCCCGGATATGGCAATCCAAGAAGTTTGGCACATTTATCAAATGCTTCACCGGCTGCATCATCTATAGTGCGGCCAATTATTTCCATCGTAAGGTGATCTTTCACCATCACCAGTTGAGTATGGCCTCCCGATGCAAGAAGGCAGATAAAAGGGAACGCTGGTGCCAGGTCCCCGCTGCCGTTTTCCCTGAGGAAATGAACAAGAATATGGGCCTGCAGATGGTTTACTTCAATCATTGGAATATTCAAGGCAGCTGAAAATCCTTTTGCAAATGATGTGCCCACAAGCAAAGAACCCAGCAAACCAGGCCCCCTTGTAAAGGCCACCGCATCGATTTCAGCTCTTGCAACACCAGCCTGCCTCAAAGCCTGATCGACAACCGGAACAATATTCTGCTGATGGGCCCTGGATGCAAGTTCCGGAACCACCCCACCGTACATCCTGTGTACTGCCTGGCCCGCAACCACATTGGACAGTAAATTTCTTTCATTGACAATGGCCGCGGATGTATCATCGCAGGAGGATTCAATTCCGAGAATTACAGCGCTCATGATATCTTTTTATATTTTTGTTATCTTCAGGACATTAGAAAGGACAAAAGTATTAAAAAGCTGGCGAAAACAGGTCTTATTGTGATGTTGGTATTACTGGCAATACCAGCTATGTCGCTTCTTTTTCTGCAGAACAGGCAGGTACAAACCATGGTATCACGGTTTCTGGCAGACCGGCTATCCTCCGAACTTCAGACATCGATTACACTATCTTCGGTTCACTATTCCTTTTTCAAAAGGATTCAGGTCAGGGATCTTTATATCGAGGACCTTCATGGTGACACGTTGCTTTATTCAGAACTCACTAAACTGAGAATCAAACAGATAAGACCTGATCGCGACGGCATTGAGATCAGAAAGATAACCGTTGAAAATGCCTTTGTGAATCTGGTAATTGACAGCAGCCAGGTATTGAACCTGGAGTTTATCACAGACAGGCTGACCAAACCACATGTTCCACCTGAGAAAAAAGTGAACCTGAATATTCATTCCTTTGAACTGTTAGACAGCAAGTTTTGCCTTTCAAATATGGTAAAGATTGAACGTGATTCAGGTGTCAATTTTACAGACCTTGAACTGAGGGACCTGTATATTTCAATAGAAGATCTGACAAGCTCAATGGATACTGTAAAAATGAACATAGTTAAATTGACAGGTTTAGAGAAATCTGGTTTTCAAATAGGTAATGTTGAATCACATCTTTCACTGGGTAAGCGACATCTCTATTTTACCGATCTGGGAATTGTTACAGAAAAGTCAGACATCCATATCCCGGAAATAGGTTTTAATTTCAATGATTACAGCAGTTTTAATCATTTTTCATATGAAGTCGATCTGAACTGTACCTCCCGGAATTCGACAATTGCCCTGTCAGACCTTTCCGCTTTCGTTCCCGTAAACAGTGAATTTATTGACCGGATAACCTTTGATGGTATGTTAATGGGAAAACTAAATGATATGAGGGGTGAGGATCTGTACCTCACTTTTGATCAGAACAGCTCGCTTGCCTTTGATTTTGTGATGATCGGCCTGCCCGACTTCAATAATACCTATATGGATTTCAATTTCAGGGAACTCGAAAGTTCGGTGGAGGCGCTGACCCATCTTGGAAACAGGGGAAAAGACCAGGTTTCTCTACCTTTATATCCCTGGGAAAACCTGGGAAATCTGAGTTTTACCGGAAATTTTACAGGTTACCCTGATCAGTTTGTTGCTTCCGGATTGCTGGCTACAGAGATGGGAAGAATGGTCATGGATCTCTCCTTTCAACCTGACTCCCTGCTCGGACTTGATTTCAACGGACGTTTGCGGACCACCGATTTTAAACTGGGAGTATTCCTGAACAAAGAGGAGGTGTTGTCCAGTCTGGACATGAATATCTATACCGATGGAAATCTCTATCGCGGCAGAATCAAAGCTGATATGTCAGGTACGGTTGATACACTCGAATTATACAATTATGCATACAGTAATATAACCCTGGATGGAACATTTACAAACAATTTATTTACCGGAGGTTTCAGTGTAAGTGACCCGAATATTAAAATGGATTTTAACGGGAAAATGGATTTTTCAGGGGAAATCCCGGTCTATGCATTTACTGCCGATGTGGCCCGGGCCAGACCCTACTTCCTGAATCTGCCCCAGGATGACCCCAACTACTTTGCTTCATTTTTAATTGAAACTGATCTGACGGGTCATAATATCGATGATCTGAATGGTGAACTTACCCTGGTTAACAGCCTCTTTGAGAAAACCGACTCCCAGGTTCAGCTATATGACCTGACCATTAAAACAAGAAACACATCTGAAGCTTCACTGATCCAGGTCAGATCAGATCTGTTTGACGCTGACATCACGGGTCAGTATAAACTATCAGCTATTCCGTGTGCTTTCAGGAACCTGGCCGATAATTATATGAATATTCTTCGCGATTCCACCCCCCTGCCCGACACCCTGAATTATTTCATTTACAAACTGGATTTCAAGCGGATCAATCCACTGCTGGAATTCTTTTATCCCGCCGTGCAGATTGGAGACGGGAGCACCCTTGAGGGCGTTTATGATCCTGTTAATTCAGATATACGGATGAATGCTGAATTTCCCTTTCTGCAGGTAACCCGAAACCATTGGTACAGTGCTTCGCTGAATTCGGAGATGAACCACGGAAAATGGGTGACACGATTCAGTTCTGACAGCATGACTTTTGGCGAAGAATATTCGCTCATCGATCAGGGATTCCTTCTGGAGGCCTCAAATGATACTGCCAGTCTGGATATTACCTGGGACAACCGCAGTCAACCACGTTACAGCGGCGAGATAAAGATGCTGGGCACCTTTAGTCCTGATTCCGGTCAACGAAGTTTCATCACCAGAGTTCTGCCAACAGATCTCCTCATTAATGATGAACCATGGAAAGTGAACAGCGCCAACGTCATCATCAGGGATCAATTCGTAAATATTGACAGTTTTGCGTTAACTGCAGACCAGATGCATATCCTCGCCAACGGAACAATTTCTTCAAGTGAAGATCAGGACTTCACCCTGGAGGTGGGAAACCTGAATCTTAAAGGACTTTCCGGCCTTACCGGTATTGATATGGACCTGGATGGAAATATCACAGGAAATATCAATTATCAGCAGGTGCAATCATATCGATACATCCTTGCAGATATGAGTGTAGACACACTTTACTTTAATGAACAGCTTCTGGGAACCACCAGTCTGAATGCTATCTGGAATGAATCAAGAGGCACCATTAACATGCAACTGCTATCCCAGGTGGACGGAAAAAGGCTGGTGGATGCGGATGGTGATTTTACACCCGAAAGTGAACTTCTGGATTTTGATATCATTTTAAATGATTTCGACCTGAGCTCGTTTAACCATTATTCCAACAGTCTGGCAGAAGATCTTTCAGGAACCGCTGATATCAATATGACACTGGACGGAACTTTAAAAACGCCCGAACTGAACGGAAATATTGTTCTGAATAATGCGGCGGCAACTATTTCAGTTCTCAATACGCGCTATTTTTTCAATGATAAAATAAGGGTTTATAAGAACAATCTTTACCTGGAGGATTTCCTGGTAAAGGATGAACTGGGGAACAATTCGCTGATTGATGGCACCATTACCAGCGATCACCTGAAAGACTTCTATCTGATGCTTAATATCGAAGCCGATAATATGCTCTGTTTGAATACCAGGTCAACCGATAATCAGGACTTTTACGGTACTATTTTCGCTACAGGGAATATGGAGATCAATGGGGGAAGCGGAGGAGTGAAACTGGCCATAGATGCCAGAACCCAGAGAAATACGGCTGTATTCCTGCCACTTTATAATGCCAGCGAGGTTCAGACCACAGACTTTATAACATTTATCAGGGAAATTGACACGGATGAAAAGCCTGTCTCCGACCAGGATAAAAAATTTGGCGCACTTGAAATGGAACTGGAAGTTGAAATCACTCCCGATGCGGTGGTTCAGCTTATTTTCGATCCGAAGGTCGGGGATATAATCGAAACCAGTGGACGGGGGGACCTCCGTATGTTACTTGACTCCAAAAACGGATTCAGTATATTCGGCGACGTGGAGTTGCAGAGAGGTGACTACCTGTTCACACTGCAGAATGTAATAAATAAGCGTTTCCTGATCGAGCCGGGTGGTAAAATCAATTTCAGCGGTTCTCCTGCCAATACTACAATCGACCTGGATGCTATTTATACAACTAGGACGGCACCCTATAATCTATACCCGGGTGGTGATGCCCCGGAATCATTAAAAAAGCGAATTCCTGTCGAATGTCACTTAAATCTCCAGGGTGAACTTGAAACGCCCACAATAAGCATGGCCATTGAAATGCCCACTGCCGACCCAAGAACAAAGGACTTTCTCGAAAACAGCACCAGTACAGAAGAGGAGCTTATGAAGCAATTCCTCTCTTTGCTGGTTATCAATAATTTCTACAGTGTGACCGGATTCGGAGCCCAGGATGTGGGAACCGGAAGCAGCTCCCTTGCTGGTGTCACTGCCAGTGAACTGTTTTCCAATCAGTTGAGTAATTGGCTTTCCCAGATAAGTGATGATTTTGATATCGGGGTGAATTACCGGCCGGGAGACCAGATCAGCAGTGATGAGGTGGAAGTGGCACTTTCCACCCAGTTACTGGATGACCGGATAATAATAAGCGGAAACCTGGATGTGGGCGGACCGGAAACCAGTCCAACTATGGGTGATCAAAGCAATCCCTACATTGTCGGAGATTTCGATGTGGAATTCAGAATTACTGATAATGTGAGCATAATAGCCTTTAACAGGGCAAGAGATGAACTTATCTTCGAAACTGCTCCGTATAAGCAGGGTGTGGGTATATCATACCGGGAAGAATTTGACCAACTCAACCAGTTGATGGACAGGTACCGCGAAGGATTAACCAACCGGAAAAAGAAGAAGAAAAAAACAGAAGTGAACGAAACGGATGAATAAAACTTTCCTATCTTTGGGCTTCTTATTCAAAAATTAAATCACAGATTATGTTTATTGTAATGGTAGTAGTCTTTGTTCTCGGGTACATTGCCATCGCCCTTGAGCATCCCCTCCATATGGATAAGGCCATCCCTGCACTGATGATAGGAACGCTGCTGTGGGTGCTCTATATATTCGGAGCTTTCGAAATATTTACTGCCGGGCTCAGCGAGGCTTGGAATACATTTATTCACACCGGTGCCGGAGCCAGCGAAGAACATGGAATTGAGGCCATGCGACATTTCATCGTAGAACACGAGATCATTCACCATCTTGGTGAAATTTCGGAGATCCTGTTCTTCCTGCTTGGAGCAATGACCATTGTGGAGGTAATCGACAAGCATGACGGATTCAAGATAATAACTGACAGGATCAAAACCACCAAAAAGGTAAGACTTATGTGGATCCTCAGTTTTATTACTTTCTTCATGTCGGCCGCCCTCGATAACCTGACCACCACTATTGTAATGGTTACCCTGCTTAGAAAGCTGGTTTCTGAAAAAGAAACCCGCTGGTTCTTTGCCGCAATGATTGTACTGGCTGCCAACGCCGGGGGAGCCTGGTCCCCTATTGGTGATGTTACTACCATTATGTTATGGATCGGTGGCCAGGTCACAACTGTAAGCATCATCACTCGGGTCATCATCCCAAGTCTTTTTACAATGATCGTTCCTTTGGCTTTTCTCAGTATTACGTTGAAGGGAAATATTCACCGCCCAAAGATCAATAAAGACGAAAAGATATACACAACCCCTTTTGAAAGGAGACTTTTACTTTTAATGGGTGTAGGCGGACTCCTGTTCGTCCCTGTTTTCAAAACAATCACCCATCTCCCGCCATACCTTGGTATGTTGCTGTCCCTTTCGATAATCTGGCTAACCTCGGAACTGCTGCATAGAAATAAACCGGACGAAATCAAAAAACGGCTCAAGGTTATCTATATCCTGGAACATGTGGATACCCCTACCATATTTTTCTTCCTGGGGATCCTCTCTGCTGTTGCTGCATTGCAGAGTGCCGGTCAGCTTTCATTACTCGCGGGCTGGCTGGATGATAAGCTGGGAAATATCTTCCTGATTGATCTTGCTATTGGTGTTCTCTCTGCAGTTGTTGACAATGTACCCCTTGTGGCAGGTGCCATGGGTATGTATCCCATTGAAAACGCTGCAAGTATAGCAACCATAACCGATCCTGCCGCCATTGCATATGCCGGTCATTTCATCCAGGATGGTCTTTTCTGGGAATTCCTGGCCTACTGCGCCGGTACCGGGGGAAGCATCCTCATCATCGGGTCCGCTGCCGGTGTTGCAGCCATGGGAATGGAAAAGATCGATTTTATCTGGTATTTAAAACGGATTTCGCTGCTCGCCCTTCTCGGATATATTGCAGGTGCCGGTATATACTATGTAGAGTCTCTGTTCGTACATCACGGATAGGGCTTTCAGCATCTGTTAATAAATTAGGTAAAACTTTGATAACGGGTTATACTACACCGGAGTATATCCCGTTATTTGTTATATATTCGACGCAAAACTGATTTCCATGACGAGTTTAATCTATTTACAGGTTACCAACCTGGATACCAGCAGTATTCAGGGCACATCCACAGAATCATTCATCGACCTGGCCATCAAAGGCGGCTGGGTTATGCTCCCCATATTGCTTTTAAGTATGATCGCGGTCTATATCTTTTTTGAAAGATGGTTTGCCATCAAAAAGGCAGCCAGGGTGGACCAGAATTTCATGAACAGGATCAAAGACTACATTATGGATGGAAAAGTGGACTCGGCCCGCACACTCTGCCAGTCCACCGATAATCCCGTAGCAAGGATGATCGAAAAAGGGATCAGCCGCATTGGCCGCCCCCTGAATGATGTGAATGCTGCCATAGAGAATGTTGGTAAACTGGAAGTCTATAAACTTGAGAAGGGGCTTCCGACCCTTGCAACAGTGGCAGGAGGAGCACCAATGATAGGCTTCCTGGGTACTGTGATCGGTATGGTTCAGGCTTTTCTTGAGATGTCCAACGCAGGCAACAATATCAATGTGGGACAGCTATCGGGGGGGATATATACAGCCCTGATCACCACGGTAGCAGGCCTCATAGTGGGTATCATTGCATATTTTGCCTATAATACACTGGTTGCCCGGGTTGATAAAGTGATCAATAATATGGAGGCCGGGGCTTCTGAATTTATAGACCTTCTGAACGAACCAGCAAAATAGATCAGTGTGGCCTTAAAACCCAGAAATAGGGTACTTGATAATTTCGCCATGTCGGGAATGACCGATATCGTCTTCCTGCTGCTTATATTCTTTATGCTAACATCCACGCTGATAGCCCCAAATGCACTGAAAATGTTGCTTCCCAGCAGGGGCCAGGTTACCATCCAGTCGGAATCACAGATCCCTACTGTGACCATATACAACAGCAGCAGGATTACCGTAGACGGAAGAACTGTATCCCTTGAGGAGCTTGGCAGGGTTCTTGATGCAAGGATGCTGGGCATCCCCGACCCTACCATCAGGGTTATTACTTCACCCGCAGTTTCAGTGGGAGATGCTGTGAAAATTATGAACGTGGCAGCTGAACGGGATTATACCGTTGTATTAAAACAGTTATAATGGCCATCGAGTCAAGACATAAGACCAATAAGAACTTCAGCATGTCGGGCATGACCGATATCGTCTTCCTGCTTCTGATCTTTTTTATGATCACCTCCACTCTTATTGTTCCGGCCGCACAGAACGTAAATCTGCCCGAAAGCAACAATCAGACCCGGGCAAACCCTGTCCTGGTGGTCTCCATAGCCAATGACAGGACCATCTATGTGGATGACCAGATATACGGACTCCAGGAACTTGAAGGCGTACTGAGGAAGAAACTCGAGGGCTACGGTGAACCACCCACCATAAGGCTGAACGCAGACAGGGATCTGAACATGGAAGAGGTATTCACATTCCTTGACATTGCAAGGCGCAACAGGTATAAGGTTATCCTTGGAACCCGCCCGTCGTAACAGAATTGGAAGGATCATGAAACTTAACAGCAGAGGCCTCATTGCGACCATCATCTATCACATCCTGCTATTGCTGTTGCTGATCTTTGCCGGGTTGACATTTCCCGATCCGCCTCCCGAAGAAGAAGGCATCCTGGTAAATTTTGGTACGGATGATACGGGATTCGGACAACTTGAACCCCGTGGCGATGAGCAGAACCAGGGGGACCCTGACCTGCCGGTTGTGGAAGAGTCGCAGGAGTTGCCCGAACCAATACCTGAACCTCTACGGGAACCGGTTGAACAGATCACTCCTCCCGATCCCACTCCGGTGGATAACACCCAGGAGGTGGAAGAAGTAAAAGTTAAGGAGGAAGCCAGGCCCGATCCGGCAGAGCTGGAACGTCAACGGCAGGAGGCGATCCGCATTGAAAAGGAACGTCAGGAACGGCTGGAGCAGGAGCGTATTGAACGGGAGCGGCGCGAGGCAGAGGAGCGCCAGCGACTTGAGGAGGAAAGGATAGCCCGTGAAAAAAGAGAGAAACAGCAGGAAATATTCAACAGGGCACAGAATACTTTCGGCCGCCAGGGCGTCGGTGAGACAGAAGGTTCACAGGGAGAAACCCAGGGTGAAGGCAACCAGGGCGTCACCAGCGGCACTCCCGATGCTGACCGCTACGGTACGGGAGGTGGCCTTGGAGAAGGGATATCTTACGGACTAGGAACACGTAAAGCGGTAGGTAATCTGCCAAAACCCAATGTTTCGGGATGCGAGGTCACCTCACGTATTGAAGTCACCGTTGAGATCGGTGTTGACAGGCAGGGAAACGTGGTGGATGCCTCTGTTAAGAACGCTACCTATCAGGATCAGTGCATATGGGAAATGGTGGTTGAAGCAGCAAAGAAGAGCCGGTTCTCATTGGATAATAACGCCGCCTACAAACAAAACGGCTGGATCAGGTATATCATAGAGCCTTAATAGCATCATAGATCAGTTTGGCGGCTGCGATCACGATGGCCACCAGCACAACATACCTTATAAATACAGCCCCCCACTTTACGGCGATCTTGGTGCCAAGCCAGGCCCCGGTCATATTACCTGCAGCCAGCACCAGACCCATCCAGATATGCACATCTCCATTCAGAAAAAAGATCAGCAGTGCTATAGGGGTATATAGAAGTATGATAAAAAGTTTCAGTGAGTTGGCTTTAACCAGTTCAAAACCACTGGCAAGCACCAGGCTGGTGAGCAGGAAGAAGCCCACACCTGCCTGGATAAAACCTCCGTATACGCCCACAAAGAAAAATACGATAACCTGGACCCAGTAAGGAATGGGTGGATACTCTTCATGGCTGTTAATCCACCGGTTGGGTTTGAGCAGCATCAGGATGAATACAAGGATCATTACCCCGGCAATGGCCAGTTTCATGACTTTATCATTAAGATTCACCGCAATAAAAGCACCAGCTATCGCCCCGATCGCTGCCGGGATCCCTACCCGGAACCCTGACGGAAAATCCATTATCTTCTCCTTGTGAAAGCTGGATACTCCGACCACATTCTGAAGAAAAATGGCGATCCGGTTGGTCCCGTTGGCCATATTGGGGGGAAGGCCAAATGCCATAAGTACAGGCAGTGTGAGCAGTGAACCTCCTGCAGCCAGTGTATTGATGATCCCGGCAACAATACCAACCAATACCACAATAATATAGGTATGCCACTCTATCATATCCGCACTAAGCAAACATGGGATAATCCGCCATCATTTCATTTACCTGCTGCCGGACTTTCTCAATGATCGTTCTGTCATCAATATTCATGATAACCCGGTCAATCATCTCCACAATTTCTGGCATCATGTCCTCCTTTACACCACGGGTGGTAATGGCCGGAGTCCCCACCCTGATACCGCTGGTCTGAAAGGGTGACCTGGAATCAAACGGAACCATGTTTTTATTTACCGTAATATCGGCTTCCACCAGGATATTTTCCACCTGCTTTCCGGTAATCTCTTCCGTTTTGGTACGCAAATCGATGAGCATGGAGTGGTTATCCGTTCCGTCGGATACCACCTTATATCCCTTATTCATAAAAGCTTTTGCCATTTTCTTTGCATTCCTGATCACCTGTTTCTGGTAAATTCTGAAATCTTCCGTCAGCGCTTCACCGAAGGAAACGGCTTTTGCTGCAATGATATGCTCCAGGGGTCCGCCCTGTATTCCCGGGAATACTGCAGAATTAATCAATGAGGACATTTTCCGGATCACCCCCTTCTTGGTGGCCCTGCCCCACGGATTATCATAATCCTTACCAATAAGAATAATCCCTCCGCGCGGTCCCCGAAGTGTCTTATGAGTGGTCGATGTCACAATGTGTGCATATTTCAATGGATTATCCAGGAGTCCAGCAGCAATAAGCCCGGCCGGGTGAGCCATATCCACCATAAGTATTGCACCTATTTTATCAGCAATCTGCCTCATCCGTTTATAATCCCATTCTCTGGAATAGGCCGAGGCACCTCCAATGATCATCTTTGGTTTCTCCTTCAGGGCCAGCTTCTCCATGGCATCGTAATCAACTCTGCCTGTCTTCTGGTCCAGTCCGTAGGATACAGCCCTGTATAAGATCCCGGAACTATTGACAGGGGAACCGTGCGAGAGGTGTCCGCCATGTGAGAGATCGAGGCCCATAAATGTATCACCCGGCTCCAGAACTGCCATGAATACGGCCATATTTGCCTGCGCGCCCGAATGGGGCTGAACGTTGGCGTATTCAGCATTAAAGAGCTGACAAAGGCGGTTTATGGCCAGCTGTTCCACCTCGTCGATCACCTCACACCCTCCGTAATAACGGTGACCGGGATAACCCTCTGCATATTTATTGGTAAGACAGGAACCCATGGCTTCCATCACCTGCGGGCTGACAAAGTTCTCAGAAGCGATCAGTTCAATTCCCCTCTTCTGCCTTTGATGTTCATGATCTATAAAGGTAAAAAGATCGATATCTCTAATCATGGCTGAAAGTTTTTAAATAATTTCCAAATTTAATCTTTTGTGTCTGTAATAATGGGAAAGTAGAATCGTCTTTTATAAAAACTTTTACCCTATGCCCTCAATCCGTCTGAAACAGACCATCCGCGTCCTGTTCAAAGAAAAAAGAATCACTGTTATCAATATTATAGGACTCTCCGTAAGTCTTGCCTGCACCCTGTTTATGCTGTTGTGGGTGGAGCATGAACTGAGTTTTGACAGGTTTCACAAGGATTTCAGGCAGTTGTTCCGGGTGGAGGAGGACCAGTATTATTCCGGAAAGGAACCCTACCATGTGAACGTAACACCTTATGTATCCGGACCTGTTTGGAAGGAAGAGGTACCGGAGATAGAAGAACAGTGCCGGTTGTCCTACAGGGGTGGTATGCTTTTCACCTGCGGGGAAAACAAGTTCTTTGAGGACGGTATTCTTGCCGTGGATTCCTCCTTCTTTGACATGTTTACATTTGAATTTAAATACGGAAGCAGTGAAAATGTGCTGAGGGACCCCTATTCCCTAATACTGACAGAGGAGGTTGCTAAAAAATACTTCGGCAACGAAGATCCTGCGGGCAAGACACTGCAGGTTGACCGGGAACATTATTTTACAGTTTCAGGGGTTCTGGAAAAGCTCCCGGAGAATACGGTGATTGGTTTTAACATATTGATCCCATGGAGTTTTCTTCAGTCTAACAATATGTACCAGGAATCATGGGGGACAAATTCCATACAGACGTTTGTGAAATTGCAGGAAGAGGGCATCGATACGATAGTGAATCGCAAAATCACCGAGGTCACCAACATATACAAAGAAAACAACACTATCGATTATTCAGTGGCCCCCCTGTCGGGGATCCATCTATATTCATATTTTGGCTTCGGGCATTCGCCCGGTGCCATTCTCTATGTCTATATTTTCTCAGCAATTGCACTTTTTGTGTTGCTGATCGCATGTATCAATTTTATGAATCTTTCAACTGCACGTTCATCCATCCGGGCCAGGGAGATAGGACTGAAGAAAGTGAACGGAGCATCCCGTGGAAGACTTGCAAGGCAACATATATTCGAGTCATTCCTTCAGACCCTCGTCTCAGTCATCATTGCTTTCCTGCTGGTACTTGTGTTGCTGGGTAAGTTCAACCAGATCTCGGGAAAGGATCTTGCACCTTCTGCTGTTTTTTCGGTACGGTATGTCCTGGGTATTATGGCAGTAATGATACTGACAACCCTGCTGGCAGGTATATATCCGTCCCTCTATCTTTCAAACCTCAGCCCGATTCAAGCCATCCGGGAGCAATCTGACCAGAAAAGGGGAAGCGGAATGCTCAGGAAGATCATGGTGGTATTCCAGTTTACAATGGCTGTGCTGCTGATCACCGGGGCAATGGTAGCCTCCAGGCAACTCACCTATATGCGTAACGCAGAACTTGGATATAACAAATCAAACCTTATACACATCGCTTTGAGAGGCAACCTGAACCAGGAATATGAAATGCTCAAAGAGGAGCTTACCCGTGATCCCGGGGTTCTTAGCATTACGGCTTCCATGCAGCCACCCTACCGGATTGGAAGCAATTCCAGTGGCATCAGCTGGGAAGGGAAGGACCCGGATCAGGATATTCTGGTTTCATTCACAGGTGTCCACTATGATTTTATAAAGACCATGGGCATTACTCTTCAGTCAGGGCGCGATTTCTCAGAGGATTTTCCGGGCGACATGTATCGGGATACAGCGGCCAATTTTATGCTGAACAGGACACTGGCAGATATCATAGGAGAGAAAGAGATAGTAGGTATGGAAATTACCTTTATGGGCATCTCCGGACAGGTTGTGGGAGTCATGGAAGATTATCATTTCAAACCCCTCGGGAACGAAATTGAACCCATGGCACTTGCCCCTCTCCCACCCTCTGAACTTTCACACATGATTGTAAGGCTTGCACCCGATGATCCACAGGGTGCGCTGAGATTTATTGAGGACAGATGGGCCGAATTACTTCCCCACTATCCGCTGGAATACAATTTTGTAGAGGAGGTTATCAATGATATGTACAGTTCTGAAGAGAGAATGGCCATCCTGTTGAAGATTTTCACGCTGGTTGCCATCCTAATTGCCTCAATGGGGCTCTTTGCCCTCTCCTCATTCACGGCCGAACGAAGAACCCGTGAGATCGGGATCCGGAAAACCATGGGTGCCATGGATCATCAGATCACCCTGATGATGCTCATGGACTTCTCACTCTATATAGTTATTTCCCTGATAATCGCACTTCCGGTTGTCTGGTTCATCGCCCGGTGGTGGCTTAACGAATTTTCATTCAGGATAAGACTCAAGGCCGATCTGTTCCTGATCACAGCTTTTATTACTGCCATGGTAGCCATACTCACCGTACTCTATCATGCCATCAGGACAGCACGCTCAAACCCGGTGGTGGCACTGAAGTACGAATAGTGGTCATCCGATCAACAGATTGTGCAACAGGAAGAATCCTGCTGCAACCAGTGCGCCGGCTATGGGTCCAGCTATTGGGATCCATGAATAGGCCCAGTCGCTCCCCCCCTTGTGGTCCATGGGTAATATGGTGTGCATGATCCTCGGTCCCAGATCCCGGGCCGGGTTAATTGCATAACCGGTGGTACCCCCCAGTGAGAGCCCGATGGCAGTCACAAGTAGAGCGACAGGAAGTGCCCCCAGTGTACCGAGCCCCATATTCACCTCACTCTCTCCGTCAAGTGAAATAGTCGGTTCGGCGATATAGAGAATCACAAAGATCAAAACAAAAGTGCCAATCAATTCACTGATGAAATTATTGACAGGTTTACGGATGGCAGGTGCAGTTGAATAACAGGCCAGTTGAGCTTCAGGATCTTCGGTCCGGTTAAAATGATGGCGGTAAAACAACCAAACGGTAAATGCTCCGGCAGCAGCTCCCGCTATCTGGGCTGCTATGAAAGGAATTACACTGCTCCAGGAGAACATCCCTGCAACTGCAAGTCCCAGGGTAACAGCAGGATTGATATGTGCTCCCGACACCGGGCCAGCTACTGCAACACCAACAAATACTCCGAGTCCCCAGCCCAGTGAAATGACAATCCATCCGCCGTCGTGTCCTTTTGTTCCTTTCAGCACAACATTGGCAACGACTCCGTTACCCAGAAGTATAAGGAGGAATGTACCGATAAATTCTGCTATGATTTCGTTCATGGTGAAATGGTTAATGATTATTGGTTGGTTGTAGTTAGGATGACCAGTTTTTTGCATGGGAGACAGCATTCCGCCACCCGGTTAATAATTTTTTCTGGACCTCTTCCGATACTTTTCTGGTGAAAACGGTTTCCACGGCCCACTGTTCACTTATCTCATCCACAGATGACCAGTATCCCACTGCCAGGCCGGCAAGATAGGCCGCTCCCAGGGCAGTTGTTTCGATGGTTTCCGGTCTGATGACCGGGATCCCGATAAGGTCGGCCTGGAACTGCATCAGAAGATTATTAACAACGGCTCCGCCGTCCACCTTCAATTCAGCGATATTGATCCCGGCGTCATCTTCCATGGAGCCCACCACATCATTTACCTGGAAGGCTATACTCTCAAGGGCCGCCCTGGCAATATGTCCTGAAGTCACGCCACGGGTGATCCCGCCGATCAAACCCCTGGCATAGGGATCCCAGTGCGGTGCACCCAGACCTGTAAAGGCCGGTACAAAATAGACCCCTCCGTTGTCCGAAACAGAAGATGCAAGTTGTTCGATCTCTTCAGAATCGTTTATCAAACCGAGGCCATCCCGAAGCCACTGCACCACTGCTCCCCCGATAAAGATACTGCCCTCCAGGGCATATACTGTTTTTCCTTTTAATTGCCAGGCGATGGTCGTCAGCAGATTGTTTCTTGAATTCACAGGCTCTTCTCCTGTGTTGCACAGAATAAAACACCCCGTGCCATAGGTACTTTTTACCGATCCGGGAGCAAGGCACATCTGCCCGAATGTGGCAGCCTGCTGGTCCCCTGCTATTCCAGCTATGGGCACTGCACGGGGGAGAAGCCCCTGAGCAGTTTCCCCATAAACCTCGGAGGATGATTTGACCTCCGGCAGGATCTGAGCGGGAATACCAAACAGATCCAGCAATTCAGAATCCCATTCCAGGGTATGAATATTATAAAGCATAGTCCTGCAGGCATTGGTCACATCGGTCACATGAACTTTCCCGGCGGTCAGGTTCCATATGAGCCAGGAATCAACAGTA
>CAZIAU010000015.1:0-15357 GCA_964536755.1 uncultured Bacteroides sp.
GATGTGGTTGTATGGAAACCCAGTTCAAAAACACCATTAACAGCTATAGCTATTCAACATATTATAAGTGATGTTCTTGCGGAAAACAATGTTCCGGAAGGTGTATTTAACCTAATGGTCGCAAAATCCTCTGTTATGGGGGATAATTTTGCAGCTGACAGGCGAATACCCCTGTTCTCGGTCACTGGATCGACAGCTGTGGGTAAACATATTTCCGGAATTGTGGGACAGAGACTTGGGAACTCCATCATGGAACTTGGTGGGAACAATGCAGTGATAGTATCAAAAAATGCAGATCTTGACCTGGTCATTCCTGCCATCGTATTCGGTGCGGTGGGGACCGCCGGTCAGCGGTGCACTACCACGCGTCGCGTGATCATACAGAATGATGTATACGAGGAGGTTAAAAAGCGTTTGGTTAAAGCATACAAACAGATATCATTACGAATAGGGAACCCACTCAATGAAGAGTTCCTGGTGGGTCCTCTGGTGGATAAAGGTGCTGTGAGAATCTTCACCGATGCCATTGCTAAAGTGAAACAGGAGGGAGGATCTATTCTTTTTGGAGGTGATGTTTTGAATGGCAGGGGATTCGAGTCAGGAACATATGTGGTACCTGCCCTGGCCGAAGCAGAGAATAATTTTGAGATCGTTCAGCATGAAACATTTGCTCCGTTACTGTACCTGATCAGTTACGATTCAATTGATGAAGCCATCCGGCTGAATAATGATGTACCCCAGGGACTCTCTTCAGCCATTTTTACCCGGGATCTCCTGGAAGCTGAACAGTTTCTCTCGGGTACAGGCTCTGATTGCGGGATCGCCAATGTGAATATTGGAACCTCCGGTGCGGAAATTGGCGGGGCGTTCGGAGGGGAAAAAGATACGGGCGGAGGACGTGAATCGGGCTCAGATGCCTGGAAAGCATATATGCGCAGGCAAACAAATACCATAAATTACGGAAAGGAACTGCCACTGGCCCAGGGCATAAAGTTCGACCTTTAAATGGCCCTGGTCATGAGTTTGGATACAACCAGGTTCCGTGCGGCCAGGACAATGCCTTCGGCATCATAACCGCACTCTTTGTAGAGCTCTGCCTGGGAGCCGTGATCCACAAAACGGTCGGGCATTCCCAGGCGGACCACCCTGGCCCTGTAGTTGTTGTCGTTCATATACTCAATAACTGCGCTGCCCAGTCCTCCCACAACAGATGCATCTTCAACGGTGATCACTTTGTTAAATCTTGAGAAGATACTTTTAAGCATCATTTTATCAATCGGTTTCAGAAACCGCATGTCATAGTGTGCTATACTGAGTTCCTCCTTCTCAAGGATTGAAATGGCTTTGGACACCTGGTTTCCGATCGGACCTATGGATAGAATGGCCAGGTCGTTGCCTTCTTTAAGTTGACGGCCTTTACCTATTTCAATTTCACTGAAAGGCTGCTTCCAGTCTGCTTCTACGCCCCTTCCTCTGGGATACCTGATAACAAATGGCCCATTTGGTTTAAGCTGGGCACTATACATCAGGTCCCTCAATTCGATCTCGTTGAGGGGAGAAGCAATAGTCATATTGGGTATACACCTGAAAAAGGCAAGATCATAAGCTCCGTGATGAGTGGCACCATCAGAGCCCACTAATCCGGCCCGGTCAAGACAGAATACTACCGGCAGGTTCTGGATGGCTACATCATGGATGACCTGGTCGTAGGCCCTTTGCATAAAGGAGGAATAGATATTACAGAATGGAACCATACCGGAAATGGCCAGTCCGGCTGAAAAAGTCACAGCATGTTGTTCTGCAATACCCACATCATAGGACCGGTCGGGCATCTCATCCATCATTATCTTCAGGGAAGAACCGGTAGGCATGGCCGGAGTGATGCCAATGATTTTCTTGTTGGTCCTTGCCAGTTCAAGTATGGTTTCTCCAAAAACATCCTGATAGAGTGGAGGCTGGGGACTATCATAAGATTTCCTGATAATTTCACCCGTATGCATATTGAATTTTCCGGGTGAATGAAAAGCAGTCTGGTTCTCCTCGGCCTTGGCAAATCCTTTCCCCTTCTGTGTAATAACGTGAAGCAACTTGGGCCCGGGTATATCCTTCATGTCCTTCAGGATATCGGTCAGGTGTATGACGTCGTGTCCGTCAACGGGACCGAAATACCTGAAATTTAATGATTCGAAGAGATTTGACTGTTTAAGAACGATTGATTTGATGGCGTTTTCTAACTTCTGGGCATAGTGTCTGGCATTGGGTGCAATCTTGCTGACGAAACCCAGCAGGTTCCAGACATCATTTTTTACTTTGTTATAAGCTTTTGATGTGGTGATGTCAAGAAGGTAATCTTTCATGGCACCCACGCTTGGATCGATGGAAATATGGTTGTCGTTAAGGATGACCAGCAGATTTTTCCCTGCATGGCCTGCATTATTCAACGCCTCATAGGCCATTCCTCCGCTGAGTGCTCCATCCCCGATAACAGCCACCACCTGCCGGTTACCTTCTCCCCTGTAATCGTTCCCTGCAGCCATGCCAAGTGCGGCCGAGATTGATGTGGAAGCATGGCCCACCCCGAATGCATCATAAATGCTTTCAGATGGTTTTGGAAAACCGCTGATCCCACCGTATTTCCGGTTGGTGTGAAAAACATCCCGTCTCCCGGTCAGGATCTTGTGCCCGTAAGCCTGATGACCTACATCCCAGATAATCTGGTCACGTGGTGCATCAAACACATGATGCAGGGCCACGGTTAGCTCAACAACTCCCAGACTTGCGCCGAAATGACCGGGATTGGAAGATACGATCTCAATAATATATTGACGTAACTCCGAACTGAGCTCCCTTAATTGTTCCGGCGACAGTGATTTCATATCGGCCGGGCTCTGTATGGTATTGAGCAGTTTATATTCTCCCAGAGTAGGTTCCATCCGGATAAAAATCTGGTGCAAAGGTACAAATAAATAACGTTGTTAATATCTTAAAGTTGCCTGGTGAAAAAATGCCAGGAAGGACCTGGCAATTTTATGTAATTTTCACGGAATGAACCGTTATGAAATTATGATGAAGAAAATTGCATATTATATTCTCGCGGCCCTTATGACTGGCTCATGTGTACCCGCAAGTGAATTTACCCAGCTGACCAGCAAAACAAATTCACTTCAGGCCGAACGTGATGACCTGATGGCTGAAAATGAACATCTCACGGTTGAGAACAGGGAGATGATGGCAAGGATCGATGATGTGGAGGCACAAAAGAAACAGTTTATTAAGGACAGTATCAGGATCTATCAGAAAGTTGTTGCCCTAGAAAAGGAAAAGGCTCAGCTGGAGCGCAAGTACAATGATCTGGAATCGACTCATGAGGAATTGCTGAGAGGGAACGCCAGGGAAACACGAAGGCTTCTCAATGAATTGCAGACCACCCAGGAGGATCTGGCAAGAAAGCAACAGTTACTTAAGGAACTGGAATCAAATGTTGCGGGTCAGCGCCAGGATGTCACCAGGTTGCAGGCTGAACTTGAAGCCCGTAATGCAAGGCTGATGGAGATGGAAGAGATGCTTAAGGAGAAGGACCGGATACTGGATGACCTGAGGGAGAGAGTTTCCGAGGCCCTTCTCGGTTTTGAAGGACAGGGGCTGACCGTAACCCGGAAGAATGGCAAGGTTTATGTTTCCCTGGAGGAGAAATTGTTGTTCCAGTCAGGAAGTACGGAAGTAGATCCAAACGGAGTAAGAGCCCTGAAGCAACTGGCAGTGGTCCTGGAGAAAAATCCCGATATAAATATTATGATCGAGGGCCATACAGACAATGTGCCTTTCAGGAAAGGATCATCCATAAAAGATAACTGGGACCTGAGTGTACTGCGGGCCACATCTATTGTCAGGATACTCAGTGAGGGTTCCCGCATCAATCCCACACGGATCACCGTAGCCGGCAGGGGTGAATACCTGCCGGTGGATCCGGCCGATACACCTGAAGCCCGCAGAAAGAACAGGCGTACCGAGATCATACTTTCACCCGACCTTTCGGAACTGTACAGGATCCTGGATCTTTAAGAGTCGCCAGGGATCCCTGAAATCAATGGTTCTTTTCCTTCTGCCTTATGCTCTGGGGAAAAAACGATATAGTCATTTTTGCAGTTTCAGGAAGTCACAAACCCGTGAGTTTTTCCCATAATGGTGAGTTTTTCTTTTTCAGCCCCTGATTTTAAGATTTTCTATATCACTGGTTACTAATAGATTAAATTACCTGGACAGGCGTGTTTAAAACACACGGAAGTCACCTATTTGTAAAAAACACACCAACCCGTGAGTTTCTGTTTTCGCGAAACTGGACTTCTGTTTTTTTCCAAAACCGACACGCATTCAAGAAGGTGAAATATCTTGCAAGAAGCTGAGATATCTTGCAAAAAGGAGAGATATCTTTTAACTCAATGGAACACTAACCAGAAACCTCAATAGTCAAGATCTATAACACTAAAGATCTTCGCTTTGATAAGAACACGGACCAGCCACTTACCGCACCGCCAATAACAAGCAGTTCAACTGGCAGGAAAAATCTTGAGGCGCCAAGGGGTCCGGTTACCAGTGCCATGTAACCCACAAGGATCACAAGATAGACCTTCAGCTGGGGATGCTCCTGTTTCTGAATGAGGTAGAGAATGAATCCCCCGATCTTCAACAGTTTGAACAGAGTTATAAATGACAGTAAAAGGATCAACCCCCATCCCTGATCCCTCAGGAACCGGACTGCACCGGTTAACCCGTCCTTGTTTATTTCAACCAGGAATCCCGGAGAGCCGGGCTCTTCCAGGTTAAAAAATGTAACAATATCGAACCTGCCGGGATCAAGAAAAAACCTGAGACTGCCTTTCAGATGAAAAATGGCATACTTCACAGGGTGTTCAAGTAATATCTCTTTTACTCCCTTCTCAAGGCAGCTGTTTTTGTCCCGGTAGTCAGGTGCGGAAGCACAGTTTTCATACAGCCTGTCCACCTCTGCCGAGGCTGCCTCCTGACCCTCCTGGCTCATGAGATAATATCTCAGGTTATAATTGACCAGGTTTGCGGTTTGGATGCTTGAATACTGGAATGAACCGGTACGGTTGTAATTCCAGGCGCCATACAGGATAATCCAGGCAAGAGGTATGGAGAGGGCCAGTATAAATGCGCGTTTCCTTGTTATCCTGAAAAGTGTCAGGGAAATAATAGCCATCATGATGGCAAAAGGGAACAGAACGGGTTTGGTGGCCATTCCCAGGGTGATGCAAAGGTGAAAGATCCAGATGAAACGAGGCTCCCGGCTTTGGAAGTAATTATATAAACTCCAGGCTGAGAGCACAAGAAAAAGCTGAAAAGGTATCTCAGCCATAGTGCGGCTTGCATAAATATACTGAGCCGGAGTTACGAGAAGGAAGAGTATCCCTGCAATAAAAGGCATTAAATTGATCAAGACATTCGAATTGCCGGGCAGATTCGAATTGCCGGGCAGATTTGAATTGCCGGGTACATTCGAATTAAGGGGCACCTTTGAATTGCCGGGCAAAACCGGGATAAATAACCTGTAAACGAAGAATATGGATAACAGTGAAAGGGCGATCTGTACCAGGAATAAAGGTATGCCGGAACCCGTCAGGATCTCGATACCGACCAGTAGAGGATAGAGCGGTGGCCTCCTTGTGAACTGCTCTTCCCGTATGGGTTCGGACAGGTCGCCGCAATAGAGGACGCCCTGGCTGTAAAGATTACGGGATGCATTTCGATAGTCTTCTGTATCGGGAAGGGAAACTGGAGAGCGTAAAATCGAACTCAGGAGAAAGAGAAGATGAACAAGCAGCAGCGCTGCGAAAATAGTGTAAGATCGGTGAGCCTTCATTCACCTAAATGGTCATGATGTCTACTTCCTTGGAATCGACAATTTTATCTACCTTTTCGGTATATTCATCGGTGAGTTTCTGTATTAAATCTTCAGCAGTTTTGGCTTCATCTTCCGACAGGCCGTCTTTCTGCATCTGTTTATATTCATCATTTGCATCCCGCCGGCTGTTACGAAGGCTCACCCGGGCATTCTCCCCCTCATTCTTAACCTGCTTAACAAGGTTGCGGCGTCTTTCCTCGGTAAGTTGCGGGATAACCAGGCGTATCACCTCTCCATTGTTGACGGGTGTGATTCCCACATTTGATGTCATTAATGCTTTTTCAATGGGATCGATCATCGTCTTTTCCCAGGGCTGGATCATGATGGTTTTTGCATCGGGTGTGCTGATGTTGGAAACCTGGTTAAGAGGAGTCGGGGTGCCGTAGTAATCTACCTGGATTCCGTCAAGGATATGTACATTGGCTTTGCCGGCCCTGATGCGCATCAGTTCATTGTCCAGGTGTTCGATGGCTTTATCCATACGCTCCTTGGTCATTTCAAATACCAGTTCGACTTCTTCGTTCATGATCAGCGGATTGGGTTAAGTGGTCCCAATTTATTTAAATTTTAACTAAAGTACCAACTTTTTCGCCCGAAATGAGTTTTTTCAAATTCCCTTTCTTATTCATATTGAAGACAATAATAGGCAGGCCATTCTCTTTACACATGGTAAATGCAGTGAGATCCAGGATACGTAATTCATTATCCAACGCTTCATCAAATGTAAGTTCATCGTATTTTTTGACCTCAGGGTCCTTCTCCGGATCACCTGTATATATGCCATCCACCCGGGTGCCTTTTAACATCACATCGGCTTCCATTTCGGCGGCCCTGAGTGCGGAGGCTGTATCGGTAGTAAAATATGGATTACCGGTACCACCGGCGAAGATGACGATCTCATCGTTTTCAAGGGCCTTGAGAACCTCGGGTTTGTAATAGAATTCGGCAGCTGGCTCCATACGTATCGCTGTGAAAAGCCTGGCCTTTATTCCTCTGGATTCGAAAGCTGACTGTAAAGCAAGGCCATTGATTACGGTAGCCAGCATACCCATATAATCTCCCTTAACACGGTCAAATCCGGCATCAACCCCGGAAATTCCACGAAAAATATTTCCACCTCCGATAACAATTCCTACCTGAGTTCCCATCCGGGATACTTCAACAATTTCATCGATGTAATCCTCCAGTCTGTGGGGATCAATACCATGAG
Source organism: uncultured Bacteroides sp. (assembly GCA_964536755.1). Taxonomy (GTDB): domain Bacteria; phylum Bacteroidota; class Bacteroidia; order Bacteroidales. The sequence continues at coordinate 7,134 of CAZIAU010000015.1, forward strand.
AACGTCCGGCCATAAGGGCCTCACCGCTGAGTTTCAGCAAAACACGTTTGTATGAAATCATTTGATCTATTTTTCTTAAAAGTACGAAAAAGCAGTTTATAATCTGAAGGGTATTTTAACGCGACGTGGTTATTTACTTTGCAAAAAATCCCAGGTCGCTATTAAAACACCCCTGAAAAGTTCAAATCGTTCGTAAGGAAATAAAAAAACCGCCCTGCTTTTACGCAGAACGGTCTTAAAAAAGATCTTATATCTCGGTCTATTTTACCGAGAATCTTTTGAAACCGGTTACCCTGAGGTCTTTGTCAGCTTCACTTATATACTGTCCGACGGTTTTCTTTGAATCTTTTGTGAATTCCTGGTTCAAAAGGGTACTTTCCTTGAGGAATTTTTTTACCATGCCTTCTGCAATGCGGTCTACGATATTTTCTGGTTTTCCCTCTTCAATTGCTTTACCACGTCCAATCTCTCTTTCTTTTGCAATCACTTCCTCAGGAACATCACCCTCGTCAACGGCAACAGGCGCCATGGCAGCTATCTGCATGGCAACATCCTTGGCCACCTGCTCTTCAACTTCAGCTTTATTGAAACCAACCAGCGTGGCCAGGTTGTTACCTGTATGATTATAAGCCTGAACTTTTTCAGCACTTATATAATCATAATAGGCCAGCTCCAGTTTTTCGCCGATGGTCCCTGACTGTTCCACAATTAATTCTTCCACGGTTTTTCCTTCCATTGGAAGAGCCTTCAGGGCTTCCAGGTCCGCAGGTTTTTCAGCCAGAGCCAGATCCAGGATTGAAGTTGAGAAATTAACGAAGTTTTCGTTCTTGGCCACGAAATCAGTTTCGCAATTCAGCGAGATCAGGGCGCCAAATCCACCTTTGACCTTTGCCTGAACATTTCCTTCACCGGCTTCACGATCGGCGCGCTTATTAGCAATTGCCTGGCCTCTCTTGCGGATTACTTCGATTGCTTTTTCAAAGTCGCCTTCAGCCTCCTGCAACGCTTTTTTACAGTCCATCATACCGGCCCCGGTGGCTTTCCTTAATTTTTGTACATCTACAGCTTTTATATCAGCCATTTTATTTTGTCTTAAATGTTATAGATCAATAATTCGTACTATGCCTGATTTGCTTCATCGGTCGATTCACCGGCTGTTTCACCGGCTGTTTCACCGGTTGTTTCACTGGTCACTTCCTCGGGTTGTCCCTCTTTCAAATCCGCCTTTTCAGTTGTTTCTTTCTCTTCTTCTTCTTCTGCTTTCTTCTCCACGGCCTTTGATTCGGTTTCGGCCTCAGCAGGTTCTTCTGCTTTCACGGGCTCTTCCGCCTTTACGGGCTTTTCAGTTTTCGCAGGTTCTTCTGCTTTCACGGGCTCTTCTGCTTTCACGGGCTCTTCAGTTTTCGCAGGTTCTTCAGTTTTCGCAGGTTCTTCTGCTTTCACTGGTTCTTCAGCCTTCGCAGGTTCTTCCGCTTTCACCGCTGCCTCAACTTTTACCGGTTCTTCTGCTTTTTCAGATTCCCCGGTCTTTGCCTGCGGCTTGGCTTCGCCTTTAGTTTTAACCTTAATTCTCTCTTTCTTTCCGCTCCTGGGTTTCGGTTCAGATTCTTCCGCAGGTTGTTCGGCAGCTTTCTTTTCGCTCTTGGCTTTTGTTTCTTTTGCCTCTTTCTCTTTCTCCATTTTCCTCTCGTTCAACCCCTCTGCTATAGCGTCTGTAACAAAATTGATAATAAGGGAAATGGATTTAGATGCATCATCATTGGCGGGAATCGGGAAGTCAATGTTCCTGGGTTCCGAATTGGTATCAATCATGGCGAAAACCGGGATATTCAGCCGGTTGGCTTCACGGACCGCAATATACTCTTTGTGTACATCAACTATAAACATGGCCGCAGGCAGCCGCGTAAGATCAGCTATACTACCCAGGTTTTTTTCAAGCTTGGCACGCTGACGGGTAATCTGGAGCCTTTCGCGCTTGGAAAGAGTATCAAAAGTTCCGTCTGTGGCCATTTTATCAATGGCGGACATTTTCTTAACTGCCTTACGAATAGTAGGGAAGTTGGTAAGCATTCCACCGGGCCAACGTTCTGTAACAAAAGGCATGTTGATGCTTTTCACTTTCTCGGCAACAATATCTTTCGCCTGCTTCTTGGTGGCTACGAAAAGGATCTTTCTGCCGCTTTTTGCTATCTGCTTCATGGCAGATGCAGCCTCATTCAGTTTAATCTCTGTTTTGTTGAGGTCGATGATATGGATCCCGTTCTTCTCCATGAATATATAAGGAGCCATTGCAGGATTCCACTTTCTTTTAAGGTGTCCGAAATGCACACCTGCATCCAATAATTCTTTAAAACTTGTTTCTGGCATTTTTTTAATTTTTGCTGGTCAACCGGCAGGTAGCCCCAGATGGGAGTCCTGCCAGTTTCGCAATGATTAAGTATAGAAAATCTCTGTTAACGCTTACTGAATTGGAATCTTTTCCTTGCTTTGGGTTGTCCGGGCTTCTTCCGCTCCACCACACGAGGATCCCTGGTTACAAATCCTTCTGCCCTGAGGGCCGTTTTGTATTCGGGATTGACTTTAATAAGGGCCCTTGAGATGGCGAGGCGAAGTGCTTCAGCCTGACCGGTCATTCCGCCGCCATCAAGATTGACTTTGATGTCATAATTACCCAGTACCTCGAGCAGGTTCAGAGGTTGCTCCACGACGTAATGTAATTGCTTGTCCGGAAAATATTCTTTATAGTCCCTGTTGTTTACGATAATCTGACCCTTGCCTTCACTCAAATATACCCTGGCAATGGCTGCTTTCCTTCTTCCTATCGTATTGATAACTTCCATGATAATTATTTAATGGTATTTAAGTCCAGTTTTTTTGGCTGTTGTGCTTCATGCGGATGTTTCTCTCCGGTAAAAACATAGAGGTTCCTGAAAATGGCGCTGCCCAGCCTGCTTTTTGGAAGCATTCCCCTAACTGCTCTTTCAATAACAGCTTCGGGTTTCTTGGCCAGAAGGTCCTCCGGTGTAATTGTACGCTGTCCCCCCGGATAACCGGTATGACTCAGATAAATTTTATTGGTCAGTTTATTCCCGGTCAGCTTCACCTTCTCGGCATTGATCACAATGACATTGTCGCCGCAGTCAACATGGGGAGTATAACTGGATTTGTGCTTTCCCCTCAGCACAATTGCTATCTTTGAGGCCAGACGTCCGAGTATCTCATCCTTTGCATCAACAACAAACCATTCTTTCTGGACGGTCTCTTTATTTGCTGAAACTGTTTTATAACTTAATGTGTTCACTTCTATTGTGTTTTGTGCCTTATTTTGTGGTTCGCAAAAATACAATTAATTTTTTTAAAACAAGAAGATATCAACAATAAAATTGTTGAATTCCTAATATACACAAAATCAGTAAGATAGGACAATTCTAGCTTTGATAAAAAGTATGGTTATTATCTTCCCAAAAAGACCCGGTTTTTGCAACATCTGTTTATTATCAGAAATTATACAGATCTGCACAATACAATTTGATCAGTTAAGTTAATTAATTGTAGAATTGCTGTTCATACATGAAACTAACCCGACTACAATTTCATGAGCAGGTATATTTTTATACGCTGATCTTATTAGCGGTAAGTCTTCCTTTATCTATCTTTACCACTTCCGTTGCCCAGATAATGATCCTGGTTAACTGGTTGGTGGAGGGGCGGTTCCGTGAGAAATGGGGCAGGTTGAAAACCAACAGGGCGCTCTGGATATTCCTGACACTCTATATCATACATGTGATCGGATTCCTCTGGTCGGCCGATGGTGCCTATACTCTCAAGGATTTAAGGGTGAAATTGCCTCTTTTCGTGCTTCCACTGGTGGTGGGTACTTCGGTGCCGCTGCTAAAACACCAGGTTAACAGAATTCTGTTTCTTTTTACAATGGGGGTATTCGCAGCTTCCATGGCTTCGGTCATGGCTCTTCTGGGGTGGTTGCCCGTAGAAGTGGACGGATACAGGGATCTGTCGCTTTTCATCAGTCATATCAGATTCTCACTGATGATCGTGCTGACTCTGCTTATTGTGGTTTATTTCCTGTTTATTGAGCGTAATTCGATAACCCGTTTTGAAAGGATCTTCTACCTGTTGTGCCTGATCTGGTTCCCGGTCTTCCTGGTACTGCTGAAATCGCTGTCCGGTATTGTAATTGCAGGATTTCTTGCGTTTTTCATTCTTGCACGGGCGGCATTCGAAATCAGGGGCCGGGTAATCCGTTTTATGGTGTTCATCCCGGTGATTATGATTCCCCTGTTCTCCATAATCTATCTCGGCCATGCGGTCAACAAGTATTACACCTTTGATAAGATCGACCCGGATAAGATTGACACCTATACTGTCCAGGGGAATCTATATGAGAATCATCCCGATCTGAGAGAGGTGGAGAATGGCCATTATGTCTGGTTGCATGTCTGCGAAACTGAACTGGAGAAAGAGTGGAACAAGATAAGTGAGATCGATTATAACGGAAAGACAACTAACGGGAACCCGGTACGCGGTACACTCATTAGATTTCTGACCTCTAAGGGATTGCGCAAGGATTCGGTGGGGATCCATCAACTTTCTCCGGAAGAAATAACCGCCATTGAACACGGGGTTGCCAATCATATTTTCATGCAGCGCTTCAGGCTATACCCGAGGATTTACGAAGTTATCTGGGAAATCGACAGGTACCGGATGGGCTACAGCGCCAATGAAAAATCGGTGGTTCAACGATACCTTTACCTGGATGCAGGATGGAAAATCGCCAGGGAAAACCTCTTTTTAGGAATTGGAAACGGAGATTTAGATGAGGCCTTCGATGAATATTATGATTCAATTGATTCCCCGTTAAGAGAGAAATGGAGAAGGCGGGCACATAACCAGTACCTCACCTTTATGATTTCCTTCGGACTGGTCGGTCTGGTGATATGCATGGCAGCCATGATTGTTCCCCTTTACATGACCGGAAGACAGCGATCATTCCTGGCAAGCGGATTTTTCATACTGATGTTACTTTCCATGCTGAACGAGGATACCCTGGAAACCTCAGTGGGGGTGGCCTTTGTGGCATTTTTCTATACACTTTTTATTTTTGGTCCCGGATACCCCTGGCTGCGGCGAAAATCATTCTAATACAATGGATAAAAGGATTGGCAGGGATTTTTACCGGAGGGACGTACTTGAGGTTGCTCCCGATCTTCTGGGGAAGCAGATAGTTAGGATTTTTCCCGACGGGACCCGAGGGAGCTATATGATTACCGAGACCGAAGCTTACAGGGGGGGAGAAGATATGGCGTGTCATGCCAGCCGGGGCAGGACACCACGTACGGATGTCATGTTCGGGGATGGCGGTTATCTTTATATGTACCTGATCTACGGGATGTACTGGATGATGAACATAGTCACTTCCACCGAGGATGTGCCACAGGCAGTACTTATACGGGGTTTGAGGGAAGTCAGTGGTCCGGGGCGCCTTACACGACTGATCGAAGCTGATAAGGTATTTTATGGTGAGGACCTTGTTACCTCACGGCGCATATGGCTTGAGGAGAGTATGATCCGACCTGAATATTCCACCACCGCAAGAATTGGCGTCGAATATGCAGGTGAACCCTGGAAGGATATGCCATGGAGATTTCTCATGAACCTATAATTATCTATATTTGCGCTTGATAATAAACTTATACTCTTACTGAATGGAAAAGTACCGTAAATATAACCTGATCCTCGGATGGGGAGTTTTCCTGGTTGCCCTTGTCGTCTATCTGTTGACCATGGAACAGACGGCCAGTTTCTGGGATTGCGGAGAATTTATTGCAACAGCCTTTAAAATGGAAGTTGGCCATCCCCCGGGGGCACCATTCTTTATGATACTGGGTCGTTTCTTTACTTTCTTTGCCGGTGGTGATGTAACTAAAGTAGCCGTGGCTGTAAATACCCTGTCAGCCATTGCCAGTGCATTTACCATCCTGTTCCTGTTCTGGACCCTGACCCACCTGGTGAAGAAGTTCTTTTCACCAGAGGATGTGAACAGTCCCGCTGCCATGATCACTGTATTCGGATCTGCTCTGGTGGGATCCCTGGCATATACTTTTTCAGATTCATTCTGGTTCTCTGCCGTTGAGGCTGAGGTATATTCCACCTCCTCCCTTTTTACCGCCGTGGTTTTCTGGGCCATCCTGAAATGGGAAAACCAGGCCGATGAACCGGGAGCCAATCGCTGGATCATATTAATTGCCTATCTGATGGGGCTCTCCATCGGGGTACACCTGCTGAACCTGCTTGCCATACCTGCCATCATTTTTGTCTATTATTTCAGGAAATACACTCCTTCTGTAAAGGGAGTATTAGGTGCCGTGGCTGTTTCCGTTGGTATTCTGGGAGTGGTGAACTACATGCTGATACCCGGACTCACTTCCATAGCCTCCAAATTTGAACTGATCTTTGTGAATGGCCTTGGAATGCCTTTTAATTCAGGGGTTATCATCTATGTTCTGCTGCTGTTCGGGGGACTTATATTCGGCATATATTATACCCATAATAAAGGAAGTGTATTATGGAATACCATTATCCTGAGCCGGTTTGTCATCGTGATCGGCTATTCATCCTATGCCATAATTGTGATCCGTTCCTCGGCAAATACTCCCCTGGATGAGAGTAATCCCGATACAGTTTTCTCGTTGCTGGATTACCTTAACAGGGAGCAGTATGGCGATAACCCTTTGCTTTACGGAGCTTTCTTTAATTCCAGGCCAAACGGTGTTGAGGAAGGGAAACCAAGCTATTACAAAGGTGAGGATAAATACTATAAGGTACATAAGAACCGGGAATATCAATATGCCAGTGGATCCAAGGGTGTATTCCCACGGATGTGGTCCACGCAGGCCAGGCATGCCAATGAGTATATCTACTGGGCGAAAATGGATGAATCCGAACTTTACGATTTGCGCCGTGATGAAGCGGGAAACCCGGTCCGGAACCAGAGAGGGGGATTCAGTTACGACCGGTCCAAGCCAATTGCCATTCCCACATTTGGGGAGAATATGCGCTTCTTTTTCCGGTACCAGATCGGGTATATGTACCTGCGCTATTTTATGTGGAACTTCGCAGGACGGCAAAACGACATCCAGGGACACGGGGAGCTTACAAAAGGAAACTGGATAAGTGGTATTAAGTTCATTGACCAGGCAAGGCTCGGCCCACAGAATGATCAGCCTGCATCCATTGTGGACAACAAGGCCCATAACAGGTATTATATGCTTCCGTTGTTGCTGGGGCTAGCAGGGGCAATTTATCAATACAAAAAACATAACAGGGATTTCTGGGTTGTCGGCCTTCTGTTTGTCCTTACCGGCCTGGCTATCGTTGTTTACCTGAATCAATATCCCATTCAGCCCAGGGAGAGGGATTATGCCTATTCCGGTTCATTCTATGCATTTTCCCTCTGGATAGGGATCGGTCTGGCCGGAATAATAGAGTGGGCGTCAAAGAAGAAAACGGTTGTAACAGCTGTGGCATTGGTACTGGTGACATTGATCCTGGTACCCGGGGTGATGGCCAGGGAGGACTGGGATGATCATGACCGTTCTCACCGTTACACGGCACCCGCATTTGCAAGGAATTTTCTTAATTCCTGTCTGCCGGGCGGTATCATGTTTACCAACGGAGATAATGATACGTTCCCCCTCTGGTATATCCAGGAGGTGGAAGGTTACCGCACCGATGTACGGATCGTCAACCTGAGTTACCTGACAGCTGACTGGTACATTGAGCAGATGAAACATACCTTTTATGATTCATATGCGCTTCCCATCAGCATGACCAAGGAGCAGTACATCCAGGGGAAACGCGACTATGCTTACCTGGTTGATAATGCAGGTGTGCTGATCAGGGAAAAGTATGAAGTGAACAGGGATAAATATGAGGGTGAGGTAATGGATATCTACCGGAATACACTGGATATTGTGGAGGACTCCCGGTTACCGGCCAACCACCCCACCGATTACAATGCCATACTTGCTCTGGGGAAAAAGATGGATCCTTTCAGGTTATACGGGTATATGCGGACGTTCAACAACAAAGAGATCATAGACCGGATCCAGCTGGATGAGGAGGCTATAAAAAGGGAGACGGCCAGGATGGAGAAAATGATCAGGGCCATTGATGCTGACTACGCTCCCCTTAAAGAGTGCATGGA
>CAZIAU010000016.1:0-2602 GCA_964536755.1 uncultured Bacteroides sp.
GTGGTGGATGAGGAAACCGGGGAACCAATTGAAGGTGTAAGCGCCACCAGGCTGGCCCTCTCCGGCCGGGTACCGGTGAAGATCACCGAGGAGAACGGACCCGTTGAACCGGGCGACCTGCTCACCACCTCTTCCACGCCCGGACATGCAATGAAATGGACGCTGCTGGATGTGAGCCAGGCAAAAGACTTCGAGGAGCTGAAATCCATGCTGGCTGAGAATGAGCGGAGACGTAATGCGATTATCGGTAAATCTGTGGGTTTTTCCAGTTCAGGGACCGGAACAGTCATGGTCCTGATCTCTCTTCAGTAGAAGTTACCCCCGCAGGGCTTCTGCTCCACTGACAATTTCAAGGATTTCATTGGTAATAGCTGCCTGCCGTGCTTTGTTGAACTGTAAGCTCAGCTCTTTCAGCAGTTCGGAGGCATTGTCAGTGGCTTTATGCATGGCGGTCATCCTGGCTCCGTGCTCAGAAGCGTGGGAATCCAGGATAGCCTTATACAACTGAAGCCTCAGGGATCTGGGTATCAGCTCTTTTACGATATATTCCTTGGTGGGTTCAAAAATATAATCCACATAGGCAGAAGACTCCTTCTCCCCTGTTAATTCATCCATCTGGATAGGAAGGAACTGTTCTTCTGTGAGAATTTGAGTTCCTGCATTCTTGAAGCGGTTATAGACCATATCCACATGATCGTAGTCTCCTTTTGTATAGAAGTCCATGACCATCTGGGCAATGGTGGAAACACGTTCAAAAGTCAGATCATCAAAGATATCACTTCCGTCAAGGATCACTTTGTACCCTTTCTTACGAAGGAAATCATTACCCTTTTTCCCGATGGCAATAAAATCAACCTGCTTGGCCATCATCTGACCGCTGTATTCAGTCAGCGCCCTGTGAACAGTAGTTTTTATGGCATTAGAGTTAAAAGCTCCACACAATCCCCTGTTGGAGGTGATAAGGATAAGCAGGATCCTTTCTTTTTCCCTTGGTGCGGTATACTGATTATCTTCATCATCTTTTATGCTGTCACCAACACTTGACAGTATCTCTTTCAGCTTGTTCGCATAGGGCCTGAACCGTACAATGGCTTCCTGGGCTTTCTTAAGCTTAGCAGCAGAGACCATTTTCATGGCACTTGTTATCTGCTTGGTAGAAGCTACAGATGCCTTTCTTTCCCGGATCTCCTTCAAACTCGCCATATGGGATCACTTAAATTTTTCAATGATTTCTTTGGCTACCTCCTCTATAGTACCGGTAATATCATCCGATAACTTTCCCTGCGCCAGTGATGCAAGCTTATCTTTATGCTTTAATTCCATATAATCGAGAAACTCATTTTCAAAGTCCTTTACCTTCTCTACCGGAATTTCACTTAATAAACCCTTCGTGCCACAATAGATAATAGCTATTTGCTTCTCAACGGTCATTGGTGCATACTGGTTCTGCTTCAGGATCTCCACATTTTTACGGCCCTTATCCAGCACAGCCATCGTGGCTGCATCCAGATCCGAACCAAACTTTGAAAAAGCTTCAAGCTCTCTGAACTGAGCCTGGTCAAGTTTTAATGTACCTGCGATTTTTTTCATTGATTTTATCTGGGCATTCCCTCCAACCCTGGATACTGAGATGCCGACGTTTATGGCCGGACGGACACCCGCATTGAAAAGGTTGGATTCAAGGAAGATCTGGCCATCTGTAATGGAGATCACGTTTGTTGGTATGTATGCCGAAACATCTCCCGCCTGGGTTTCGATAATGGGTAAAGCAGTTAAGGAGCCTCCTCCTTTCACCAGGGGTTTCAGTGGTTCAGGCAGATCGTTCATGCTCTTTGCAACTTCGTCCGACTGAATGATTTTGGCCGCACGTTCAAGCAGCCGTGAGTGAAGATAGAACACGTCACCAGGATAAGCTTCCCTTCCGGGGGGACGCCTCAGGAGCAGTGATACTTCACGGTACGAAACAGCCTGTTTTGAAAGATCATCATATATTATCAGGGCAGGCCTGCCTGTATCCCTGAAGAATTCACCAATAGAACAACCGGCAAAAGGAGCATAATACTGCAGGGCTGCAGGGTCCGAGGCCGTTGCTGATACAATTACTGTATAATCCATGGCTCCGGACTCTTCCAGGGTCTTCTGAATATTGGCCACCGTGGAGCCTTTCTGACCAATTGCAACGTAAATGCAGTATACCGGCTCACCTTTCTCATAGAACTCTTTTTGATTGATAATAGTGTCAACTGCAATTGCCGTCTTTCCTGTTTGCCGGTCGCCAATGATCAATTCTCTTTGCCCCCTGCCAATGGGGATCATAGCATCAATGGGTTTAAGGCCCGTCTGAAGTGGTTCACTAACCGGCTGGCGGTAAATCACACCGGGTGCTTTCCTCTCCAGTGGCATATCTATCATCTCGCCCTTTATCGGCCCTTTGCCATCAACTGGTTCTCCAAGCGTATTGATTACCCTGCCCAACAGTTTCTCTCCAACTCCAATGGATGCGATTTTCTTCGTCCTTTTCACTGAATCACCCTCTTTGATCTTTTCGGACGATCCGAGTAATACAGAACCTACATTGTCTTCCTCCAGGTTAAGTACTATA
>CAZIAU010000016.1:2612-12525 GCA_964536755.1 uncultured Bacteroides sp.
TATACCCATTACGCCACTGTCAAATTCAATCAGTTCATTGGCCTGAACATTATTCAATCCATATATACGGGCGATTCCGTCCCCAACCTGGAGAACAGTTCCCACCTCTTCGAATTCAACCTCACTTTTGAACCCTTCAATCTGTTTCTTGAGAATCTCCGATACCTCGGAAGGTTTTATCTGAGCCATATTTTATCTATTTTCAATGCTGGTTTGAAGTAATTGTTTTTTGATCTTTTCGAGATTTGCTGCCACACTTGCATCATATTGCCTGTCTTCGACGGTAAGCACAAAACCACCTATCACACGCCTGTCCACAGCAGATGAAAGTTCAATATCCGAGGCAAAGGTTTTCTCTATTAATTCTCTGATACCTTTTATAGCTGAATCATCAACAGGTCGGGAAGTAACAAGGCTGGCCTTGCGTATCCCTCTGGCCTTGCGGTACAGATCCCCGAAATTCCGGGCTATTCCGGGCAGGTAAATCTCCCGCTTGTTTATTATTACCAGATCAATCATTGCAATCGAAATATCTGAAAGATCTTTTTCAAAGATCAAATGTACCAGCTTACTCTTCTGGCTCGCCTGTAAAACAGGCACGGCAAGCATATACTGGAAATCTTTCATTTTGCATGTTTCTGAAAGCAGATCCATATCCTTGTAGACTTTTTCAAGGATCTGTTTTTCAGAAGCACTTCTGAACAGGGCTTTTGCGTAACGTACCGATATTTGACTTTCGTTCATAAAACCATTAATTCAAATCGGCTTCCTTTATCAGCCTTTCCACCAATTCTTTTTGCGCTTTACTGTCCTCCAGCTTTACCCTCAATATCTGTTCTGCAATGTCAACCGAAAGTATGGCAATCTGGGATTTCATCTCATTTATGGCGGCCGCTTTTTCGGTCTGGATTGCCTCCCTGGCTCCCAATACCAATTTTTTCGCTTCTTCAGCGGCTTTCTCCCTGGCTTCAGCTATTAACTTCTCCTTTACCTGCTTTGCCTCCCTGAGCAAAGCGTCTCTTTCTTTTTTTGCTTCTGCAAGAATCTTCTCATTGTCCGCCTGCAATTTAGCCATCTCTTTCTTTGCTTTATCAGCTGCATCCAGAGCATTTTTAATGCTTTCGTTTCTTGCTTTAACTGCAGTGAGAATAGCCGGCCATGCAAACTTCCCTAAAACGAAAAGAAGGATAAGAAAGAACAGGGTAGACCAGAATATGAGTCCGATTCCCGGTGTTACTAAATCCATGGTATCTGTTTTTTAATTGTTTTCAAAGAAAGGCCTGTAACCAACCGTTACAAGCCTGTTCTGTTTAGCTGATTAATTGCTCATCATGGAAACCACAACGGCAAACAATGCAACACCTTCAATCAGGGCAGCTGAAATAATCATTGCCGTCTGGATCTTACCCCCTGCCTCTGGCTGACGGGCAATGGCATCCATTGCCGATCCACCAATCCTTCCGATCCCAATTCCTGCTCCGATTACGGCCAGTCCTGCTCCGAACGCTGCTAAAGTACCTGTCATAATAGTTAAATATTAAAGTGAAAATTAATCATGGTGATGCTCGGGCATCGCCAATCCAATAAATAATGCTGATAATAAAGTAAATATGTAGGCTTGCAGAAATGCTACAAGCAGTTCAATACAATCCATAAACAGAACCATCACCAGGGAAGGAACTGACATAAATATAGATTTGAAAATAAAGATCATGGAAATAAGGCTCAGTACAACGATGTGACCCGCTGTGATATTCGCGAAAAGTCGTACCATCAGGGCAAAGGGCTTAGTAAACATGCCAATGATCTCTACCGGGATCATAATAGGTGCAAGCCATAGTGGCACACCCGGCGTATTGAAAATGTGCTGCCAGTATGCCCTGTTCCCACTAAAGTTTGTAATAAGAAATGTAAAAACAGCCAGGACCATCGTCACGGCTATATTTCCGGTTACATTGGCCCCGAATGGAAAAAATGGTATCATCCCCATGATATTGTTCAGTAGAACAAAGAAGAAGACAGTAAGAAGATATGGCATATAACGTTCATATCTCTCTTCTCCGATGTTGGGGATGGCCACATCCTCCTTTATAAAAACAACAACGGGCTCCAGGAATCCCTGAAATCCTTTTGGCTCACTTATACCGGTCCTTTTATATGATCTGGCCAGGGAGAGGAATACAAACAGTAAAATAATAGCCGAAAGCATCATCCCAAAAACATTCTTGGTTATTGAAAAATCAAGCGGTAAGCCGGTTGCCACCATTTCTCCGTTATCATCCAGCTCAACTATTTTTCCCTCAAGGCTCTTTTCTCCAATCATACCATGGCCCATCTGGAATCCAAGATAGGAATGACCATGGGCCAGTTTTTTCGAAGAGAAGAGATGAAGCCCCGAATGCCTGCTATAAAGAATGACCGGTAAATATATACTGATGTGACGTCCCTGCTTTGTGGTGGCAATATGCCATTCATGTGAATCTTTCACATGTTCCATGATGTATTCACTGGCCCTGAACTCCTCTTCATGATAGGTATTGCCCGGCTTATTGTGGAACTCTTCCTGGTCCGGGGATTGAGATACGTTCGGCGAGTGCTGGTCCTGATGTTCATCCTGTCCAAATATTTGTGTACCCGGGATAATAAAAACAGAGCCTGTCAGAAATATGGAAATCAGGATTAAAACTCTCACTCTCACAATTGGTGTAATTATGTATTTTTCAGCAAATTAAGTAGATTCTTTGCCAGTAAAAAAGTAAAGGCTAAATATAATGTAAAAAAAGTAATGATAAATGGTTTTGTCAGATTTTTTGTAATCCCCCAAAAAACCAGGATATACAGCAGATACAGAAGAAATTTAATCCCGATTCCTGACAGTACAACAACAACACCTTCGCGGTTGCTTTTTCTTATTCCCATGTTCATAATCAGCCATGCAGCCATATTGATTACGGCAAATGATAAAAGAGTAATTAAATAGCCTTTGATTGGTATATCAATGGATGTCAGGGTAATTAAAAGAATCCCAACGATCGTTAGTACCGAGGTGATCACCAGGAGCTGCCAGATATAACGAATATGATTAATCATCCCTGTCCCTGATAAAATCCTTCAATACTATATACAGTCCCGCAAAAACTCCCAGTAATGTAAGAATGGCAGTATATACCGGCTTTTCTGATGCGGCTCGCTGATCGAGTTTTGACCCGGCCCAGTAGAAAAGGAGAATTATTGCAATCATCTGGAAACCCATTCCCGAATAGCGGACAAAGGATTTCACTCCTGAAGTACGGTTATTGTCCTTCTTTGGGTTTTGGGATTGATTCGGTGTTGATTTCTTTTTTTCCACCCATATCACATTTTCCGGTAAATGTGGCGCCTGGTTCAATGGCAAGTTTACCGGTCTTAATTTCCCCGTATAATTTTGACATGGAACGAAGGGAAAGCAGTTCTTCCACTACGACCTTACCATCCACAATTCCTTCTATTTCACAATTTTTACATCTGATCTCCCCTGTAATCCGTCCCGATTGTCCTATAAACACTTTCCCCTTCGTGGAAAGGTTTCCGATCAGATTCCCATCAAAACGGATGTTTTCACTGGAAGAAATACTGCCCTCGATAGTTGTGCCGACACCGATCATATTGATCTTGTTGGTATTTTCAGCTTCCGCAATTTTTGCCATATCCTGCTTTTTTTTACTAAATTAATGATTATTCTCATTTACGTCGTATGCCCACCTAATATAGACAGAACCCCAGGTAAATCCACCACCAAATGAAGCCAGGATCAAATCATCATCCTTTTTCAGTTCCGATTCCCATTCCCAGAGGCAGAGCGGGATAGTTGCTGCTGTTGTATTCCCATATTTTTCAATATTGATCATAACCTTTTCCCTGGGAATACCCATTCTTCGCGCAACTGCTTCGATGATTCTCATATTGGCCTGGTGCGGAACGAGCCAGGTCAGGTCATTGGGACTGAGGTTATTCTTCTTCATAATTTCTATCGATACATCTGCCATTTTTGATACGGCAACCTTGAAAACAGCCTGTCCCTCCTGGTATACATAATGTTCTCTTGCATCAATGGTTTCATATGAGGGAGGTTTCGCCGATCCCCCTGCCTTCATCAGCAGATGTTTTACACCACTTCCGTCAACTTCAAGAATTGAATCTCTCACACCCAGCCCATCGTCAACCTGTTCAAGAAGTACTGCCCCTGCTCCATCGCCGAACAATGGACAGGTTGTTCTGTCGGTATAGTCTGTAATGGCCGACATCATATCGGCACCGACCAGTATAACCTTTTTATAACTGCCCGATTGTAATAAGCTCGCTCCGGTCTGGAGGCCAAAAAGGAAACCGGAACATGCAGCCGAAAGATCAAAACTCCAGGCCTTTTTCAATCCAACCTTATCACAGATCAGATTAGCCGTGGAAGGGAAATGATAATCAGCAGTTATGGTGGCACATATCAACACATCTATTTCATTGGGCCTGGTACCGGTTTTCTCCAGCAATCCCCTGACCGCTTCTGATGCCATATCTGACGTTGCACCATCCTTCAGGATTCTTCTCTCCTTGATACCTATGCGTTGCATTATCCACTCATCAGTGGTTTCAACCATTGTGCTCAATTCATCATTGGTTAGCCTGTATTCCGGAACCCAACAATGAATTCCTGTAATTCCAGCCGAAATTTTACTCATCTGTCCAGTTCTTCTTTTATTCTTTTGACCAATTCCGCTTCCACTACTTCTGAAGTATGAACAAGCATACTTTTTATGGCTTTTGCATTTGAAATCCCGTGTCCGATAATCAAAGGTGCATTAACTCCAAGTACCGCAGTCCCCCCGTAGTTTTCAAAGTTAAACATTTCAAAATACCCGTTTCCAACTCCTTTTTCAGAAATAACCCTGTAAAATGCTTCAGCTTCCTTTAACAACAAATTCCCGACAAAACCATCTGTCACTACTACATTGGCCCTGTCTGAGACAAAAAGTTCATTGGCCTCAAAGTTACCCAGAAAATTGTATCCTGAGGATTCCTTCATCAACTGGTATGCACTTCTTGCCACTATATTTCCCTTATCCTCCTCCAGGCCTATATTTAACAAAGCTACATTCGGATCTGCAATTCCGTGAACCAGTTTAGAATAAATGGTACCAATAGTGCCATACTGGTATAAAACATCGGGTCGGGCATCGGGGTTAAGTCCCACATCCAGCAACACTGACTGACGACCATCAAGGTTGGGTATAGGCGCGGCAATGGCGGGGCGCAAAATCCCGGGGATAGAATTAACAATCTGCATGGCACCAATCAGCATTGCTCCGGTATTGCCAGCACTGCAAAAGCCATCAATTGATCCATCCATTATCAAACGCTGGCCCAGGAATAAACTCGCTTCCGGTTTCTCTCTGTAAACCCTCAGGGGATGGTCCTCCATGCCCACTGAATATGGAGTATTAATTATGGATATACCAACAGGATCAAGCTGGTATTCCTCCGTATAATGTGAAAAGATGTCTTTATCACCGATCAGTATAATTTCAACATCTGCAGGGAGTGCTGCCCTTGCCAGAATTGCACCACGTATCGTGGAGCCGGGTGCATAGTCACCCCCCATCATGTCGATTCCAATCCTCATGGATCCCAGACGGCCATAGTGTGGCCCCGGCCTTAACCTAACTCAGCTTCAGAATCAATGACCAGCTTACCCTTGTAGTAAAGGTTTCCGTCCACATAATAAGCACGGTGACGCTCGTGAACGGTACCCGTGGTTGAACAGGTGGATAAAGTCGGTTTTTCTGCTTTATAATGGGTCCTTCTTTTGTCCCTTCTGGTTTTAGATGTCTTTCTCTTCGGATGTGCCATAGCTAATTATTTTTTTCAAATATTCCTTTCAATGCATCCCATCTGGGATCTGTCTGATCGTCATGTTCCTGTTTAATCTTGTGAGTCTCCAGCCTTTTCAGCATTTCCGTATTGCAGGTAGAATGACCCTGTTCATTATCCGGATGAACACGTTTATATGGCAGTGCGAGTATAACAAATTCATACATGTAATGCCCTACCTCGATCTCATGATCATCTTTATTTATCATGATCACATCTTCATCCAACTCCTCTGTACTATCACCTGTTTTGATAAAAAGTTTCTGTGAGGTATAAATTTCTGTGAAAAATGGTTCCAGACAACGGTCACATATCACCTTCACTTTCCCTTTTATGGCAAAATTCAAAGTCATCACACCGGATTTCCGTTCCAGGAGAATCACAGCTTTCACATTACCTTCCTCAATTTCCGAATGCTCAAAAGAAGCAAAGAACTGTCTGTCAAGTTCAAATGAAAATTCGTGATCCCCCTCGCCTAATCCGGAAATACGCACCGCATATATACCCCTCTTACTCACAATTCTTCAATTTGGGTGTGCAAAAGTATAAATTTATATCAGATAAAAAAACAAATACCCTGCATTAAATAATGACTGATAGTGGATTGGATCAGCTTATTACCTGCTGGATGGTTTCGATGAGAGAGTCAATAAAAAAATCATCTTTTGTAAGGTAACGGTTGGCACCATTCTCCATAAATTCTGAGAGCAATTCGTCATCGCCCTGTCCGGTAAGGATCACAACGGGTACTTCCTTATTAATTTTCCTGATCTCAATTAATGTGTCCATCCCGTTCAGACTGTTGTTCCCTCCACTTGCCAGGATATGGTCCAGAACAATTAAACTGGGTTCCCTGTACAGATTTTCAAGACACTCTTCACCGGTCTGGAAGGTGACAACATTATAATCATGACGGCTCTGGAAAGTATATTCCAGCAAATTTAGAATCACCTTATCGTCGTCGATAAAAAAGATTAATCTACTCATAGAGAATCATCATCTCCATTAAAGGATTACACGTAAAAGTAGCAAATAATTTTGTTTCATAAAATGTTTACCCATATGTCCGATATCGTACACCAAACCCTGAATTCCGGACACCTGTACAATCGATGTAATTACCTATAAATCTGAGAAGTTGACACTTAATCTCTTTGGCACTAAGATTGTGTAACATACAAGTTACTGAACTTAACATATTGCTGCAATGTCATTGTTTAAAAATTATTTTATGTCACTGGTCAGAAATGCGGCCAGAGATAAATTCTTTACCATAATAAATCTCCTTGGCCTGGCCGTCGGTATTACGGCATCTATACTGATATTCATCTACATTCAGGATCAGGTAACCTATGACAGGAATAATGAGAAGCTGGATCGAATCTACAGGCTTGAGGGCGATTTTTTCATCAATGAAAAACAGGACCTTATTGCCATAACACAGATCCCCCTGGGACCTACACTGAAAGATGAATATCCCGAAGTGGAAGAATTTACCAGGATACTGAACCGGCCGGGTCTTTATTTTGAAAAAGGGGAGGACGCATTCAAGGAAGACAGTATTGCCTTTGCTGATTCTACCATCTTCAGGGTATTCACCATCCCTTTTATATCTGGTGATCCTGCCACCGCACTTAGTGATCCCTATACCATGGTAGTGAGTGAATCCATGGCAAATAAATACTTCGGCACCCGGGATGTTGTAGGCAAGAGCATGAAAGCGCTTGATGGATCCCACTACACTATAAAGGGGGTTTTCAGGGACCTTCCTCAGAATATGCACCTGCGGTTCAACGGTTTACTGTCGGCGGCCACCATTGAGGACCAGATCGGAACTGAACGTTTTAATGACAGGAGTGCAGCCTCATTCTGGAATGTAACAACCTATACCTATATCCTGCTGGCGGAGAACACAACTCCGGATATGGTATTGTCAAAATTCCCGGAATTCTACGACAAATACATGGCCGAACTGGGAGAGCAGATCAAAGCATCATTTGACCTTCGGATTACTCCACTTGCAGACGTTCATTTCCAGAAGGATGAGCTCTCCTATGATCGCCCCAAAGGGAACATGAATTATGTATATATCAATGGCATAATCGGGATTCTGCTCATTGTTATAGCCAGTATTAATTATACTAACCTTACCACCGCCCGCGCTATCAACAGGGCTAAAGAAATCGGGATCCGGAAAGTTGGCGGGGCCAGCAAAAAAAGGTTACGCTCACAGTTTCTTGGAGAATCGGTGATAATGGCACTGGCAGCAGGACTACTTGCGGCTTTCATCACCATTTTCATAATTCCATTTTTCAATGATCTGACCTCAAAAACATTCAACTGGAAAGTCATTCTCCAACCTACAGTAATCCTGTTCATCCTTGGAGTATCCATGATAACCGGTATTTTATCAGGAATTTATCCCTCCACCTACCTGGCATCATTGAATCCGGTTTCAATCCTGAAAGGTAACGGTATTGGCTCAAAGGACCGTGGATGGTTAAGACGGGGATTGGTCGTTGTCCAGTTCCTTATTTCAGCGGTAATGATTATCGGTTCTATAATTGTGGCCATGCAAATGAGGTATATTCAACACAAAGACCTGGGATTCGATAAAGAGCAAATATTGGTCGTTTCTCTGAACGATTCCTCTGTTATAAACAATGCAAAAGCCTTTATGGAGGAGATTGAAAGGCATCCGGCTGTGGAAGGAACAGCCCTGTCAACCACAGCTCCGGGCAGATTTACCGGGAAAAGGGTCATGACTGCGGAAGATATTACCGGAGAAATGCAGGAAAAAGTCTTTAACAACATCGTCGTTAATTATGAATATCTCGACGTTATGGGTATGCAGCTTACCCAGGGTCGTTTCTATGACAGGGATTTCGGATCCGATGAAACCAATTCTGTGGTTATCAATGAAGCTCTGGCCAGGGATATGCAGTGGGGAGATTCTGCCATCGGTAAGAAATTTATTGTTGGTGTTAATATTCAGGGTACCAGTAATCCGGAGGCCGAGATCATCGGGGTGGTAAAGGATTTTAATTACGGATCACTGCATAATCCTATTGAACCGCTGGTGATGATGTGCCGGGATAATGCGCAGTTCATGCGTCAGCTGCTTGTAAAAGTAAATAATAACCAGATGCAGGATGTTCTGAAATGGATTGAAGATAAACGCAAAGCCTTTAATCCCTCTTACCCGATCCAGTATAGCTATCTCAGTGATGAACTGGATGCTCTGTATGGAGAAGAAAAAATCGTTTTTGCCCTGGTGATCTCATTTACCATATTAATCATCTTCATTGCGGCGCTGGGCCTGCTTGGTCTTTCTGCTTTCATGACTGTTAAAAGAACCAGGGAAACCGGAATCAGAAGGGTTATGGGTGCTTCCCAGGAACAGATACTATATCTTTTCCTGATGCAGTTCACACGGTGGGTTATCATATCCAATGTGATCGCCTGGCCGGTTTCTTATTTTATTATTAAGCCCTGGCTGCAAAACTTCACATACCGGATTGATTTTCCGTTCTGGACCTTTATCATATCTTTGTTGTTATCCTTAACAGTAGCCGTGATTACCGTGAGCTGGCAATCAATTAAAGCATCAAGGATGAATCCGGCAGCATCGATCAGGGCAGAATGACAACAGGACAGATACTCGGAGAAAAATATATTGAAAACGGTATGGTGGCGGATGTGGCAGATTACACTCCTGATTTGTCAGTATCCATGTACTATGAGGTGGTCCGCCTTATAGATGGCAAATTTCTTTTCCTTAGAGACCATTTTAAAAGGCTCGAACAAACCCTGACCCGATCGGGATTCCATTTCCCCGGTCCGGAAGTGATCATTGAACATCTTTGCCTGCTCCTCAGGAACAATGTTTTTAAAATTGGGAACATCAGAATCTCTATACAACCCGGTGTAGGAGATCAGTACAGGTTAACGTGTTATTTTGTTCCATATTTCTATCCGGAAATATGCATGTATAAGAGTGGGGTACATTTGG
>CAZIAU010000016.1:12535-15348 GCA_964536755.1 uncultured Bacteroides sp.
TTCCTATTCTCATGTAAGACCCGACCCGGGAATAAAAAAGTGGGATGATCAGTTCAGAGGAGCTGTAAAGGAAGCCATCCGCGACCACGGTGTTTATGAGGTCGTGCTTCTGAATGAAAAAAAACAAATTACCGAAGGAAGCCGCTCCAATATATTCTTCTTTGACAGGAACGACCTGTTGATAACGCCTCCGTTAAGTGATGTGCTTCCCGGAATTACCCGTAAGTATGTTCTGGAGATATGTGTAAGCGAAAAAATGAAGGTAGTTGAACGACCTGTACAACTGAGTGAGATGGATAAGATGGTCAGTTGTTTTATTACGGGCACCTCTCCAAAAGTATTGCCGGTCTGGCAACTTGATGGATTCCAGTTTAAAGTAGATCATCCAAAACTGGAATTGATAATGAACCGTTTTGATCAGTTAATTGATAATAACCTGGAGAAACTGGATATTAAATCATGCTAAATAATAAAGACATGAAAATGCACATACTGATTTTGTTTTCAATGCTTATCATAGTGTCAGTCCGGGCCGGTGCACAGCGGATCTATCATACAAGTGGTGCCGAGTTCATTCTTTCCGGATCTTCCGTTGACCTTGCCGGGTCGAGTGTTAATTCCAATCTGAGGTTTACCGCATTCTTTCATACACAGCAACTGTTAAACCTGGATCTTTCCAACAACATTGGCCTGTTTGCAGGAGCTGCAATCCGAAATATCGGTTTGATTTCAGAAGATGTCTATCAAAAGATGGGGTTTGTTGCTGATGAGAGCCATCCCGATTGGGACAAGAATGTCAAGATGAAGCGCAGAAGTTATTCACTTGGTTTTCCATTAGCTCTGAAATTGGGTTCTTTCAAAAAGCATTTTTTCCTCTATGCAGGGGGGGAATATGAGTGGATGTTCCACTACAAGCAGAAATTTTTTCTGGACGGAGAAAAGAGAAAATTGAAAGGATGGACCAATGAAAGGGTCAATTCATGGATCCCTTCATTGTTTGCCGGCATACAGTTTCCGCAGGGATTAAATCTGAAATTCAAATACTATATGGACGATTTTATTAATCCCGGGTTTACAGGCAGTGATTTTGACAGGCCCGTAGATTATTCGCTTTTCGAATCTTCTGGAATCTGGTACATATCCATGTCATTCTTCATCAATAAGAATAAGGTGAAAGAGATACTGGGTGTGGAAAACGAGAAAACAGCCTTCAGAGATTAATCTTTCCTGTTTGAAAGGATCATGATTTTAAATATTCAGGATAAAGCATAGGCAAATTATACTATCTTCGCATATTTATCCCCAACATTACATTATATTTATGAAACTATTTACTTTTCTCACAATTGCAGTTCTGGCATTCAGTTCTCTGGATCATGTCAACGCTCAGATTATAAAGGTCCCCGCCGATTATTCGACCATTGCAATTGCAGTACAAAACGCATCTGGTGGAGATACGATTGTATTATCTCCGGGGACCTATAACGAAAAGAACATAACGATCAGTAAACCGGTGACTATCTCTTCCGAATGGATATATTGGGGCAATGAGGATCTGATTGACCAGACCATAATTAACTGCTCAGGTTCAATCCTCTTCACCGTGAACAGCGATGATGTGGAAATAAGCGGGTTGAAAATTATTAACGGTGACCATACCCTGGACATGCATGCCCGTACGTCAGTAAAATACAACCATATGTACGATAATCTGGATCCGGTAAGTATGGAGTCCGGAGGCGGCGGATATGTGGGATATAACCTGATTGAAAACAATGGTTCGGGGGACGATTGTATTGATCTGGATATAAACCAAACCGGAAGTGATATTCTTATTGAATACAATAAATTATTTAACGCCAATGATGATGGAATTGAGATCCGCCTGTTCACTCAGGCAGATCAGAATATTCATTATGAGATCAGCCATAATGTAATCACAGGGAGTAAAAATGCCGGCATCCAGCTTATTTCATATGATGTATATACCGGCAAAGTTTTCAGCATACATCACAATGTCTTACGGGATTGCAAAATAGGGCTGGGTTGCATGGGGGGGCAGAATTCCTCGGAAGATATGAGCGGTACCTCAAAAATGGATGAAACAGTATATTTCTATAACAATACATCAGTGGAAAATCAAATGGGAGCAACCGGTGGGAACACCATGCTAGCCATGAACAATATTGCTTCCGGAAATAGCATTGGCGGATTTAAACTGTTTGGTGCAAATTCAGTAATCGCGAACAACCTGTTATATAATAACCAGGGCAATGATTTCATTGAAATTGACACCTCTGCTGTTCAATATGACAATATTATTTCAACAGATCCATTGCTTGACGGAGCAACACAACGGCCCTTAATAAACAGTCCGTGTATAGATGCCGGTATGGATACACTGAACCTGGAGGAATCTGCCGTAATTGTGATTACCCCCGAAGAATATCTTGGTTCAGCACCCGATATCGGGGCGCTGGAGTACGATGTACATCTAAGTTCCGGCAGATCTTTCGTGGAAGAGCCTGAAGATCTTTATATCAGTAACTATCCCAATCCTTTTACACTTAATACAACAATCCGGGTAAATATACCTCGGGCCGGCAATGTGGAAATCTCTGTTTTTGATATGACCGGCCGGAAGATCCTGATCCTGGATGAAGGTTACAGGGCTAAGGGAGTATACAGATATGAATGGCCGGCAGGAGATGAAAACGGGGCCAGGCTGCCAGCCGGATTATATACGGCCAGAATGAAAGCAGCAGGAATCAGCAGCGTTGCTAAAATGCTTTTATTGCGGTAGAGCAGGCTCC
>CAZIAU010000017.1:0-10979 GCA_964536755.1 uncultured Bacteroides sp.
GCAGAGATCCCGGTGGCAAACATGATTGCCGGCCTGTTTCCAAAACCCCGTGAACTTCCCTATGACCCTTTTGACCTTCCGTGGAACCCTTTTGATTTCGGGCGCAGAATATCCACCGGTCTATCCGGAATGGGCAATGGATCGAAAGTTATAATCATAAGCCCTGTCCCACCTGAACCTGGCGCGGACCTTCACCCCGGTGCAGCAGGCCATGCAGCGGTCAGCTTCAATAGATGGAAACAAAAACCTCAACTGCTTGATAATTCTGATCATTTTCTCCTTCTGGACCGGGAAGATCATTCCCTTCAGATGATAAAGTCATTCCTGGCTGACTTTTGCAGTTACAATCATTCATCACCAGTCGTGTACCGCTCCCTGAGCATGACAGAAGATCCTGAACTGTTCCGGATGCAGACAGCAGGTGAACTTGGATCCCTGCTTGTTGATGGGGTCCTGGATGGTATCTGGGTGGAAAATCCCCATATGACAACAGACTTTATTAATGAAACGCTCCTTATGATCCTTCAGGCTGCCGGGGCCAGGATAAGTAAAACAGAATATATTGCCTGTCCCTCCTGTGGCCGGACTCATTTCGATATTATGGCCCGCCTCAACGAAATTAAGATGGCAACTTCACATCTCAAGGCTCTGAAAATAGGGGTGATGGGTTGCATGGTCAACGGTCCCGGTGAGATGGCTGACGCCGACTACGGTTATGTCGGGGCCGGACCCGGAAAAGTCAGTCTTTATAAAGGAAAAGTCCTTAAATACAAGAACGTTCCCGAACAGGAAGCATTGGACCTTATGGTTGACCTGATCAAATCCGAAGGGGACTGGATCGATCCTACCACCTGAGGAAGGGGGTTTCAATGTGAAAAAAGACGCCATGTTCCCGGTACCGGTTTATAGCAAAATCGATCCTGAAAACCTGGTCATAGTAAGTGACAAAATCTATTCCTAAACCCGTCGAAAACTGCCACGTATTTACCATGGTGTTGGTAGGATCGGGAAATTCATTGTTTACAAATCCTGCATCGACAAAAGCATTAATATATACCGCATAATGCACCTTGTTGAATTGTTCCATTTTTATGAAAGGAATATTTTGTATCCTGGGCTTTACAAGTTGTAATTTTAAAAGATATTTGGAGATAAAATAATCCGATCCATCCATCACATAGGATTCATAACCACTCATAAATTCATTGTATCCCAGGGCCCTGCCCAATGAATAAGGCATAATTTTTTCAGAGGAATACCTGACCTTGGTTGCATTTGTAAAGTAGATACGGTTGGCCAGCTCCTGGTGAAACATCAACAATCCGGTTAACCGGAAATTGCGGTAGGGAAAGTCGGGGATTATCCCAAGGCCCATTTGCTCGGCCCTTAACCTGATAGCAAATCCGTCCAGTGGATATATCTTTGAATCCCTGACATCATGAATAAAATTGTAGGTTAAAACAAAATACCCCAGGTTATTTCTGGCCTCCCCCAGGTAATTTGGATTGTAGATAGCCACAGAATCCGAAACCCTGAAACTAAAATACTCGAATCGAAGAGAGTGAGTAGTATACAGTTTTCTCCGGTAGGTGTAGTTGGAGAATGCATTCAACCTTATCTGAGCCGGCTTTTCTTTTGGTTTATATTCAACCGGTACGTTATTTTCTGTGGAAACAAAGACCTCGTTCTGTTGATTCAGATTAAATCCAATGGATACCCCGTGCTGTTGTTTCCTGCCCATGTTCGGCATGTTGTAGGATAAGGCATATTCATTGATATACCCAAGCCGTATTTTTCCGGTGACAATCTCATTTCTCCCTCGGAAATTATTCCATTTAAGCCATGCACCGTAATTGATCTTATCCCATTCCCTGTTTTTTATAAAAGTGCTGAAATTACGCTCCGCATACTCCAGAATAGGAACCGGCCATATATACCACCTCTCTGTTACATTAATGTACACATTGATCCGGTTACCCGGATTATGAGTGGCATCGAATCTGACAAAATTGAAAAGCGAGGTATTTAGCAGGTTTTCTCTGCTTCGCTGGAATACTGACAATAATTCCATCTTAAGAATAGTATCACCCACATCGAACAGGAGCTCCCTCAGAATTACAGGCTCTTTCGTAATTCTGTTGCCCTGAATGATAATTTTCTCAACAACCAGTCTGTCGTGGGCAATATCAATGGAGACCTGTGCAGGCATTACCAGCATCTGGCCCAGCATAAAACCAAATATCAGGATCTTTAAATTCCTTGTCATATGCTTCCTGCTCGGGATTGCAAGGTAAGAAAATATTTATGGGGGAGATTACCTCTTACTCTCCATAAGTAGCGATGCCAGCTTATAATCCGTCGGAGAGGTAATTTTTATATTTTCTATGTTTCCTTTGACCAGGGAAACCCTTTTATACATCGATTCAAATACCGAAGCATCATCGGTAAATGAAGGATCATCTGACCGGGCATAGGCTTTTTTGATCATTTCCGACCTGAAGACCTGGGGTGTCTGGACCCTTCTGAGTTTTGACCGGTCCAGATTCCCTGATTTATTCTCCGGACCAACCCTCCTTATTGTTTCATCCATTTCAATGACAGGAATTCCACTGCCTTGCTCCCTGGCGGTTTCATAGCACCTTCTGATGGTACCGATACTTACAAATGGCCTCACTGCATCGTGAATCCCTGTAATAACTCCGTTTTCGATAAGCGAGAGCCCGTTTTTTACTGATTCATAGCGCGTATTGCCTCCAGATGTTATTATGATCTCCCGGGTGGGTTTTTGATAAGCCGGTATACCTTCCCAGTATTTCTGATGTTCAACGGCAAGAACAAGCACAATTTTTATTTCAGGGTCAAATTGCAGGAATTTATCAAGTGTATGCAGGATCATGGACTTTCCTGCTAATTCAAGATATTGCTTTGGTATATTACTTCCCATCCTGCGGCCCTCTCCACCGGCCACAATCACCACTGTATTCATTGCTGTTCTCTAAAATAACGGTCTATGAACTCCATAACTACTGTCCGGTCCAGAGGTTTTGTAACAAAATGGTTACAACCTGCTCTCAGGCTTTCTGCCTGCTCCTCGGCCATCACGTAGGCTGTCTGGGCAATTACAGGAACACTTTTAGAGAAGGTTCTGATCTGTTTCGTGGCCTCAATACCATTCAGTTCGGGCATTTTAATATCCATAAGAATAGCATCCGGATTAACTTTCCTGGTAATTTCAACTGCTTCAATTCCATCCTTCGCCCGTATGATTTCAGCCCCGGTTTTTCTCAACATTTCCCTGATAAACATCCAGTTAAGTTCTTCATCCTCAGCCACAAGAATTTTCTTACCACTCCAGTTATAAGTTTTGTTGGATATAATGACCTCTGTATCCTCTGATATCTCTTCCTTGACAAGCGGAAGAGTGAAAAAGACTTTGGTGCCTTTACCCACGGTCGATTCCACCCACATCTCTCCTCCCATCAATTTTACCAGGTTCCTGGAAATGGGCAGACCAAGCCCGGTTCCCGATGGTTGATAGCTCTTTTTATCAGTGATCTGTCCGAACCTGTCAAAAATTATCTCCATCTTATCGGCAGGGATCCCGGTCCCGCTGTCACTTACATAAAACTCTATATAACGGTTATTTTTTATGGCATAACCAAATGAAATATGGCCTTCATGGGTAAATTTTATGGCATTGGAAATGACATTATTAAAGATCTGCCTGAGGCGATAATCATCAGTGACAATAGTAAAACCGGTTGAATCGTTTCCCTTTTTCAGATTAAAATTTATTTTTTTCTGCCCCGGTGCATCCCCCCTGATGCGGTGAAAATATGAAGAATAGATTTCATCCATTATGTCATTGACCTTGACCGGTTTATTTGATATTTTCAGTTGTCCCGATTCGATTTTGGAAATATCAATGATATCATCAATAATATGCAACAGCTGGTTTGATGAAAGATCAATATGCTTAAGATAGAGATCCTTCTGTTCATCAGTAATATCGGGGTCGCGCAGTAAATTTGCAAATCCGAGTATGCCGTTCATGGGAGTCCTGATTTCATGGGACATGTTTGCAAGAAAGGAAGTTTTTAAATGGTCCGACTCCTGTGCTTTGTCTCTGGCATTTTTTAATTCTGTTTCGATTTCCTTTAATTCCGTGACGTCCTTAAATATCCCCACAATCATTGTGATTACCCCGCGTTCGTCTTTAATAGGAATTTTGTTTTTCTCCATCCAGAATCCGTCAATTCCTTCATCCTTGAAGTATATAATTTTGTTTATCAGCGGATTGCCTGTTTCCTGGATTTCCTTGTCCTCCTCGATCATCTTTCTGGCCACGCGTCTGGTAAAAAATGCTTCATTACTTAATCCCACAGCATCATCCGGATGCTTTACCCGCAGAAGTTTAGCCATCATTCCATTTATCTTTAAATACCTGTTCTCCCTGTCGGTGAAAAAGATATAGAATGGTATATTTTCCAGAAGGGCTTCCAGGTACTCTCTTTTAACATGCAGGGACTGTAAAGAATTGGTAAGGTTTGTTATATCCTCCTGGTAACCACCGCTTCCTGTTATTTTGCCGGAATCATCAAGAACCGGGAAATTTACTGTTTTTAGTACACGGTTATTCCTGGAATGGGTGACCTGGCTCTGTTTTCCTGATTTCAGTACATCATTATGTCCTTCATCACTCTTCTTTGCATCCTCTTCATCAAAAAGTTCCTGGCTCTGTTTTCCAGTGATATCACCGGCCAACATATCAAGTGATTGCAGTAATATTTTATTAGCACGGTCAAAATTTCCATTCGCCTCCCTGAACCAGGAAGCAAAAGGAAGGGCTTCCATCAGCGCCCGCAGCTGGAATTCCGGTGAATTCCCGATATGATCTTTTCTATCCTTTATATTTACTATACTCCAAAGGTGATAAATCCGCCCTGAATATATTTTTCCCTGGGTTTTATGCTTAGCAGGGGCAAACTTGACTTATTGACCATTTGCTGGGCATAACTGCCCAGGAACACATTCCATTTGTCAATAGCACTTGACATCATGATGATCAGTTCGGCATC
This sequence comes from uncultured Bacteroides sp., assembly GCA_964536755.1. Taxonomy (GTDB): domain Bacteria; phylum Bacteroidota; class Bacteroidia; order Bacteroidales. The sequence continues at coordinate 5,079 of CAZIAU010000017.1, forward strand.
CACCGCCTCAGCATAATTACAGGTCAGGTTGGGAAGGCTGTCTCCAACCAGTGTTTTTGAAATGCTTTTTATTTCTCGGTTATTGAAATAATTGATCACTTGTTTTGAAAAAGATTCCAGGCGTGCCAGGTCTCTCTTGTTTCTGTTGGTTGAAATTGAGATAACGTGCAATTCGGCTCCGAAAAGTTCTGCCATATCAGCAGCAACAGGAGCTTTCTGCCTTGTATCACGGTGCAATTTTATAGGTATAACGATCTTCTTGATTGATGCAGGTACCGGTGAACGCCTTATGGTAAAAACGGGACGTTCAGTAGCTGCCATGATTTTTAGTGCATTACTGCCAATAAAAAGTTCTTCAAATCCCGAAGCACCATGGGTTGAGGCCGAAACAACTCCCTCATTATAAGAATTCACCTGGTTTACCACCTCCCGGTAGACTTTCCCCTTTTTTATAAAATATTCAAGCTTCGAACCGGAACCTAGTCTGGGGGAGTATTCCTTTATAAGTTTTTTGAATTGTGCCTGGGCCCATTTGTGTTCTTGCTCCACAACACTGGGTTGAAAATTAGTACTGTTTGTCAGCACATATACCACCTGTATATCGATGGCTTTTTTTTGGGAAAAAAGCACAGCCCATTCCAGCCCATTTAACGAGTCGACTGAAAAATCGATAGGTACGATAAAATTGGTCATGGTTCTTTTTTTGGTTATATCAGCTAAATTAACCAAAACAGCTGATATTTATCACTATTTTTCAAGTTTCATGGTAATATCATGATCCCAGTTTGACCTTACGGTTATTGCCACCGGCAGTAATTCAACAGGTTCCGGTTGTATTTTCTTTATATATTTTCCGGTGTCCCATTTTCCGTTATTGTTCAGATCATGTATTATCTTAATCCGGTAGTCCTGGGGCATAAGGTAACCGAACGTGTATTCGCCTGACGAACTTACCCCCATCTGCCTGATAATCTTTTCCTTACTTATCAGTTGTATTATAACACTGTTATTTACATTCTCAAGATTTAGCAGGATTTGTCCGTATGCTTCAATATCCCTGGTGCGGAATGGAATATCAAGGGTGTCGTGCTGCAGTGGATATATGCTTTTAATTGCACCCGGCAGGAGTATCATCCTGTAAAGGGCTGCTGATTTCCATTCGGCCTTTATCCATACTCTCGTTAATATTGAAGTATCGGGAAAAATTTCAACGGGTTCAGGTATTTCCACACTATCGGGAATGTAATATAAACTTATAAGCGAATCGTTGAAACTGGCAAAAGGAAGATCAAGATCTATGGCAAGATCCCGGTTTAAATGTTGTTCTCCATTTTTTCGAATGGTCGATAAAACCAGTTTTTTTTCTTTTTCCTGATCCTCTTTATTTTTTTTCTTAGCAGGCTTTTCGCGGTATGAAAATATAAGTGTGTCACTGATGGATACAAATTGATTGGCCGTGTCCCTTGCGGTATACCGAACCTCCAACATTAGTGTATCCCTGTTGTAATCAGAGGAATCCTTTATCCAGAACGTTAGACTGTCTCTGCCGGCATTGAAATATTCAAGAACTTTTACAGTGTCTTCCCGAATGGTCGTAAGAAATTTGTACTGGAATGTGTCTGTAAGAGACCGGGCAAATACCATCTCAATTTTTCTGGGATCATCCCTGGTATAATCTGTTATGTATTGTATTTCGTTTTCTTCGGTAAACATTAACAGATCGATATAGATAGAATTCAGATCAGGACCTGTATCTTTCAGGCTGTCAGGAGTAATCCCTGTGGTATCTCCCGGTTCCCGGTTCATTTCTCTCACCATACTGACGGATTTTTCCGGCACCGGAATGGAATCTTCGGGCACCGGAATGGAATCTTCGGGCACGAGAATGGAATCTTCGGGCACGAGAATGGAATCCCCTGGCACCAGGATGGAGTCCCCTGCTGATTCAAGAAGAGTACGGGCAAACTCGGCGTTCACGATAAGGTTACTGTCCAGAAACCCTATTTCTTCTGTAGGCAGATCAAAAAGGAGGTTGTTATTCCCATCTTTCAAAGCAAAAACTTTATAGAGATCAGGTCGGAGGTTGTTGATGCTGAACAGTCCGCTGTCATCGGACCTGCCTACATAGAGAGGTATATCGGTCAGCGGGACCGAATCCCTCAGATCGTTATAAAGCATTACTGTAACTGACTCTTCAAGATTTGAAAGGTCGCTGGCATATTTCAGTGTACCTTTTACAGAAAGAGAATCAAGTATATCTCCTGTGGAAAATACATATTCATAGTTGAGCAGCTTGTTCCCTTCGTGGAGGTCCTTGATGGAACTTCCAAAATTAAGTGTATAGGTGGTGCTGTCTTTTAGCAGTTCCCCGAACTGGATTATGATGGTTTTTTTTCGCAGCTTTACTTCGGGTTTTTCTTCCATGGGAGGAGAAACGATCAGCTGTTGATTCACATTATCGAGGACAATAAATTCATCGAAAGTGATCAATATTTTTTCTGCTTCAAAACGTGTTGAATAATTGGGCGGTTCGCACTCCAGTACTACTGGGGGATCCTCATCCCTTGGTCCGCCCGATGGTGATCCCTGCTGTGCACAATTCCAGCAGATTAAAGCTATTGAAAGGAGTATGAAGTATCTGAAAAGCACTTTTTGACGATTTAATGCAAACATACGAAGATAAATGCTTCAGGTGAAACCCCCGGAATGTTATTATATTTGTAGCTTTATATAAAACCAACACTTGCCATGATATTTGATGTTATCACCTGGAATGTTGATCCCGAAATCTTTAGTATAGGTAATCTGAGCATTCGCTGGTATGGATTATTGTTTGCTTCTGCTTTTCTTTTCGGGTATATTGTCTTTACACGCTTCCTGAAAACTGACCGCCTTACATCAGAAATGCTGGATGAATTGCTGATATATATGGCAGTTGGTACCGTTGTGGGAGCCAGGCTTGGACATTGCTTCTTTTATGAACCTGATTACTTCCTGAAACACCCCGTTGAGATCCTCAAGATCTGGAAAGGAGGCCTGGCCAGTCACGGTGCGGCCATCGGTATTCTTTTATCCCTCTGGTTATATATCCGAAAACATAAACTCTCATTTCTCTGGTTAATGGACCGTATCGTGATCGTTGTTGCCCTTGGAGGTGCTTTTATCCGAACGGGAAACCTGTTCAACTCTGAGATATACGGCCTTCCCACCAATCTTCCCTGGGGATTTGAATTCGTAAGAGACAAACTCTATGATTCTACCACCGGCCAACTGTTGCCCACAGTAGCCCGTCACCCCACACAGTTGTACGAGGCTTTTAGTTACCTGCTTATTTTTGCATTCCTTTTCATATTCTACCGTAAAAGGCATACAAAGGTTAGGGATGGGTTTATATTCGGGATTTTCATGATACTTCTCTTTACTGCCCGGTTCTTGATAGAATATGTGAAAAACGACCAGGTGGCTTTTGAGGCAGGAATGAAATTTAACATGGGACAACTTCTGAGTCTTCCTTTTATCCTGGCGGGTGTGGTGATGATAGTATGGACCGGCAAAAAACCCAGGCACTTTTCACAGACCCCTATCCCTAAAAGTCCAACAAAGAAGAAGAAAAAATAATTTCCATGGCAGCGTGCTGTCATTAAGCTTGTTGTGTTTCATCTGATATGCCAGAAACAAAACAAACACATCGAACCAGGAAACACAGGCATCACCACCCGGTGAATGAAAAAAACCTTCTTGCTGCTACCCTCATTAACCTGGTAATCAGTGTGATCGAATTTGCCGGTGGTATACTCTCTGGGAGCCTGGCTCTCCTCTCCGATGCCATTCATAACCTGAGCGACACATTTGCGACATTTATTGCTTATCTGGCAATTCTGATCGGCAGGCGGGGAGCTAATCCACGTAAAACCTTTGGCTACAAACGGACAGAAATACTTGCGGCTCTGTTTAATGCGGTCATCCTTATGGTTATGTGTGTGTTTCTGCTTCTGGAAGCTTACAAAAGATTAAATAATCCCAGGCCCATCGATTCAATGATAATGCTGGTTGTGGCCATGATTGGATTACTGGCCAATCTTTTCGCAGTTATTATTTTGAAAAAAGATGTGCATAAAAGTCTTAATGTAAAAGCTGCATATGTTCACCTGATCGGTGACAGTCTTTCCTCGGTGGTGGTAATAGTGGGTGGAATCCTGATCCAGTTATACAAAATTTACTGGATAGATCCCCTCATCACTTTACTTATTTCTCTTTATATTATTCGGGAAGCTTTTATAATACTGAAAGAATCTGTAAATATTCTTATGCAGGCGACACCAGAAAACCTCGATTTATCAAAAGTTAAGAAACGGATTGAGCAGATTCCCGATGTGAGCAATATTCACCATCTGCATGCCTGGATGCTTACAGACCATCATATTCACCTGGAGGCCCATGTGGAAATAGCACGTGATATGAAATTGAGTCAGCTTAAAAAAACACAGGCAGCCATTGAGAGTGCTCTTGTATCAGATTTTAACATCAATCATATCACGCTGCAATTCGAATATGGGACTGGTCATTCCACAAAACTCATACATGAGGAAACAGGTAAATGACCCGAAAACAAAAAATAATACGCGCTTCCTGGTGGACAATTATCGGCAATGTTTTTCTGGCATTGTTGAAGCTTATAGTTGGTTTTATTTCCGGTAGCTTCGCTGTTATAGCCGATGGCATCGATTCTGCGACCGATATAGCTACTTCCCTTGTTGTGCTGCTGGCTGCCAGAATTATTTCCAAACCACCCAATGTGAGGTTTTCATACGGGTATAACAAAGCAGATACGATTGCTGCCAAGGTACTTTCGTTTGTTATATTTTTTGCTGGAGCCCAGCTGGCATATTCAACTATCCGTCTTCTCGTGGAAAATTCTGACATGCAGGTTCCCTCTAATCTGGCCATATGGATCACTGTTGTATCTATAATTGGAAAAATCATTCTAAGCCTGGCCCTTCACCGTACTGCAAAGAATGCAGACAGCCCCATGCTTATGGCAAACGCTAAAAATATGCGTAATGACATACTGATCTCACTGAGTGTCCTCGGCAGCCTGTTTTTTACACTTATGTTACAACAACCCATTATTGACCGGGCTATTGCCCTTGTTATCAGTGCATTTATTATGATCACAGCATTCAGGATCTTTATGAAATCCAATATAGATCTTATGGACGGCATTGACGATACCAATTTGTATTGTCAGCTGTTTGAAGCTGTTAAAAGTGTAGAAGGGGCCCAGAATCCCCATCGCGTCCGGGCTCGGAAAATCGGTCATCACTACATGATTAACCTGGATATTGAAGTTGATCCTGACCTTTCTGTAAAGAAAGCCCATGAAATTGCTAAAAATGTGGAATTAAGCATCAAAACCAACCTGATCAACATTTATGATGTGATGGTTCATGTTGAACCCATCGGTAACAAGGAGGAAGATGAAAAATACGGAATTACGGAGTCAGAAATTGAAAATCAGCAACATAGCGAATGATGGCTATTAACAGGTGCCTTTTACCTTCACAGTAATGTGTATATTTGTAAAATTTAAATTTGTTCATCATCATGGGAGAAAATAAAACCAACACCGGAGTACTTTACGGAGTACTTGGACTGCTGGTCGTAGTACTGGCTGTAGCAATATATCTTTTGCTGGATACCCGTAAGAATCTTAATCTTGTATCGGCCGACCTGGCGGAGAAGACAGAGTATTTTCGGATAGAAAGGGATTCGCTTGAGGGAGAACTTAGGAACATTTATTTTCGTTATGACTCTCTTGAAACGGATAACCTGGAGATCCAGAAGGAAATGAAATTGCAGCAGGAAAAAATCAGCAAATTGATCTCCATTCAGGCCGAAGAT